>JAJYDD010000263.1 GCA_021777795.1 Pseudomonadota bacterium
CCGCCGTCAGCATGCTGACGGCGGCGCTGATCTTCGCGATGGTGATGGTGGGCGGGGCCACCCGGCTCACCGAATCCGGCCTGTCGATCACGCAATGGAAGCCGGTGACCGGCGTGCTGCCGCCGCTCAACCTCGCCGACTGGCAGGCCGAGTTCGACCGCTACAAGCAGATCCCGCAATATGCCCAAATGAACGCCGACATGACGCTGGCCGGCTTCAAGACGATCTATTGGTGGGAATGGAGCCACCGGCTGCTGGCGCGCGTGCTGGGGCTCATCTACATCGTCCCGGCGCTGTATTTCTGGGCGACGGGCCGGCTCAAGGGGCGGCTCGGGGCGCGCGTCGGGTTGGCGACGGCGCTGCTGGCGCTGGAGCCGCTCGTCGGCTGGTGGATGGTCTCCTCCGGTCTTGCGGTGCGCACGGAGGTTGCGCCGCAGCGGCTGGCGCTGCATCTGCTGATCGCCGCCGCGACCTTCGGGACGCTGATTTACGCCGCCGTCGGGATGAACGCGCGCGCGCCGCGCCGCGACGCGCGGGGCTTTTCTGCGCCTGCCCATCTCCTGGTCGGGCTCGTCTTCGTGCAACTGGGCCTGGGCGCGCTGGTGGCGGGCTTGCGCGCCGGCCTCATCTACAACACCTGGCCGTTGATGGACGGGCGCTGGATCCCCAAGGGTTTGTTCGCGACCTCGCCCGCGATCAGCGCGATCTGGAACGACGTGACGACGGCGCAGTTCGACCACCGGATGCTCGCCTATCTCGTCGTGCTGTTCGCGCTCGTCCAGGCGGCGTTCGCGATGCGGGCCGGCGGCGAACTCGCGCGTCGGGCGGCCCTTGTGGCGGGCGCGGCGCTGCTCCAGGCGGCGCTGGGGATCGTCACGCTGGTTTATGTCGTGCCGCTGCACGCGGCGCTGACACATCAGGCCTTCGCGCTGATCCTGTTCGGTCTCGCCGTCGCGCACGCCAGCGCGACGCGGGATGAGGCGGCTCAGGCCTTGTCTTCGCGCGCGCCCTGGAAGCGATAGACGATCAACTGTCCCGCGATGGCGCCGCCGAGCGCGTCGCTGATCTTGAGCGGCAGGCAGCGGTCGAACCCCTGCGCGATCGAGGCCGCCGAGGCCTCGCGGTCGGCGGCGTCGCCGGTCCAGTGGCTGTAGGTGATGCGGGGCTTGCCGATCAGGCCGCCGCGCCGGTTGAGCGCGAACCGCACCGTGACGTCGGTGCCCTTGGCCAGACGCAGCCCGACCCCGTTCATGCACATGTTCAATTCCGCGAACATCTGCTTGATCGTGTTGGGGCGGGCGCTTTGCGCCGGGGCGGCGGAGGCCGCCAGGGATAATGCGATCGCCAGAAAAGCTATAGGCGTCATGTCGTTCTGCGCTCGCCTGACCGCGTTCCGAGCCAGTTTAGCCGCCCGAGGCCGCCGCGCCAAGACGGGCTTGCGCGCGGCCCAAGACGCGCTTGCGCGCGGCCCAAGACGGGCTTGCGCGCGCCCATTGTGCTGCGGCCGATTTTTGTGTATCGCAACCCCATGCGAGAGCTGGTTTCGATCCTTCGACTTAGCCGCCCGGCGCTTTGAAGCGCCGGGACGCGTCCGTTCGACTTCGCAACCTCATCCTGATCTTTTGCGCGGAATCCTAGCCGCGCCATTTTCAAGGCTCCGCCATGCCTATCCCTACGATGCCGATTCAGAAATACCAGGCGTTCAAGCCGATCGTCCTGCCCAACCGCCAATGGCCCTCGCGCGTCCTCGACACGGCGCCGATCTGGTGCTCGGTCGATCTGCGCGACGGCAACCAGGCGCTCATCGAGCCGATGGGCGTCGAGCGCAAGACCCGCATGTTCGACCTGCTCGTCGGCATGGGCTTCAAGGAGATCGAGGTCGCCTTTCCCTCGGCCTCGCAGACCGATTTCGATTTCGTGCGCTTCCTCATCGACAGCGGCAAGATCCCCGACGGCGTCGCCATCCAGGTGCTGACGCAATGCCGGCCGGAGCTGATCGCGCGCACCTTCGAGGCCGTGAAGGGGGCCAAGAAGGTCATCCTGCATTTCTACAATTCGACCTCGACCTTGCAGCGCGAGGTCGTGTTTCGCACCGGCGTCGAGGGCGTCAAGCAGATCGCGGTCGAGGCGGCGCGGCAGGTCAAGGCTTTGGCGGCCAAGGCGCCGGAGACGGAATGGATCTTCGAATATTCGCCCGAAAGCTTCACCGGCACCGAGCTGGAGGTGGCGCTCGACATCTGCGAGGCGGTCAAGGACGTGATCCAGCCGACCAAGCAGAACCGGCTGATCCTCAACCTGCCCGCCACCGTCGAGATGGCGACGCCCAACACCTATGCCGATATGTTCGAGTGGTTCGGCCGCAGTATCTCCGAGCGCGAGACGGTGATCCTGTCGGTCCATCCGCACAACGATCGCGGAACAGCGGTCGCGGCGGCCGAACTGGCGCTGATGGCCGGCGCCGACCGCGTCGAGGGCACCTTGTTCGGCAATGGCGAGCGCACCGGCAATGTCGATGTCGTCACGATGGCGCTGAACCTGTTCACGCAAGGCGTTGATCCGAAACTCGACCTCTCCGACATCAATACGGTTCGCGAGACGGTCGAGCATTGCAACCAGTTGCCGGTGCACCAGCGCCACCCCTACGTCGGCGAACTCGTCTACACCGCCTTTTCCGGCTCGCATCAGGATGCGATCAAGAAGGGGTTCGAGGCGCAGGCGCAGCGCAACGAACCTTTGTTCCAGGTGCCCTATCTGCCCATCGACCCCAAGGACGTCGGGCGCAGCTATGAGGCGGTGATCCGCATCAACAGCCAGTCCGGCAAGGGCGGTATCGCCTATCTGCTCAAGACCGATCACGGCCTCGACCTGCCGCGCGCGCTCCAGGTTGAGTTCTCCAAGATCGCCCAGGCGAAAATGGACGAGGAGGGCAAGGAACTGACCTCCGACGACATCTGGGCCTTGTTCCAGAAGACCTATTATCTCAGCGATGCGCCGATGACGCTGGTCAAGCAGCAGCTCACCCCGACCGGGCCGGACAATCGCGAATTGATCGCCAAGCTGCGCAAGGCCGACGGGACGATGCTGACGCTGGACGGCGAGGGCAACGGCCCCATCGACGCCTTCGTCGACGCGCTCCAGAAGGGCCTCGGCGTCAGCTTCTCGTTCCTCGATTATCACGAGCACGCGGTCGGGCGCGGCGCCAATGCGACGGCGGCGAGCTATGTCGAGATCCAGGACGGCGAGGGCAATATCATCCACGGCGTAGGCATGGACCCGAGCATCGTCACCGCCTCGCTGAAAGCGATCCTCAGCGCCGCGCAGCGCATGATGGCGAAGGGCTGAGTTTTGCTGCGGCCGCCCCCCTCCCCGGCCCTCCCCCGCGAGGGGGGAGGGGGCTTGCGGAGGCCTACGAGGCCCTTCGCTCCAGCAATCTGAGGCGGATCGTCTCCAGAACCCCTTCCAGATTGTTGAAGACGTCCTCGTTGTCCACGCGCAAGACGGCGAAACCAGCGTCTTGCAGAATATTGTCCCGCTGTCGGTCGCGGGCGATCTCTGTGTCCTCGCTGTGCGTGGCGCCATCGACTTCGACGATCAGCCTCGACTCGAAGCATGCGAAGTCGACGATAAAGCCGAGGAGCGGAACCTGACGGCGAAAGCGAAAGCCTTCGGCGGTTTTTCTGCGCGAACCTGACCACAACAAGCGCTCCGCCTCGGTGGCGTTACGTCGGAGAGAGCGTGCGCGCTGCGTCAGGCCGTTCATCGCAACATTTTAGCACGCCCGCTTGCCGTCTCCCTCCCCCCTCGCGGGGGAGGGCCGGGGAGGGGGCGCCTTCGGCCGCACGCCGCCCTTGACACAACCCGACCGGCGCTGCGACATCGGCGCAACAGGGGAGGAAACATGCGCAGCTTGCGAACCTTTTTGCGCGCGACGGCGGCTAGCCTCGCGCTTGTCGCGTCGTCATCCGCCTTCGCGGCCGACGCGCCGGTCAATCTTCGCTTTTCGTTCTGGCTTCCGCCGGCGCATCCGCTGGTCAAGGCGACGCAGGCCTGGGCCGACGACATCGCCAAGCAATCCGGGGGATCGCTGAAGGTGACGATCTATCCCTCCCAGCAACTCGGCAAGGCCTTCGACCATTACGACATGGCCCGCGACGGCATCGTCGATATGGCTTATGTCAATCCCGGCTATCAGCCCGGGCGCTTTCCGATCATCGCCGTCGGCGAAATCCCCTTCACCTTCGGCGACGCGCGCAAGGGAACCGAGGCGCTCGATGCCTGGTATCGCGCCTATGCCCCCAAGGAGATGAAAGACACGCATTTCTGCATGGCCTTCATCCACGATCCCGGCACGCTGCACACCAAGAAGAAAGTCGTCTGGCCCGCGGATATGAAGGGCCTGAAGGTGCGCCCGGCGCAGGGCACCATCGGCGAACTCGTCAAGCAACTGGGCGGCACGAATGTCGAGGCCTCGGCGCCGGAAGCGCGCGAAGTGCTGGCTCGCGGCGTCGCCGACGCCATCACCTTCCCCTGGGGCTCGATGTATCTGTTCGGCATCGACAAGGTGGTTCATTACCACATCGACGCGCCGCTCTATACGACCGTATTCACCTACAACGTCAATAAGGACAAATATAACGCGCTGTCGCCGGCGCAGCGCGCCGTGCTCGACGCGCATTGCACGACGGACTGGGCGGTGAAGCTCGCCGGCGTCTGGGGCGATTTCGAAGCCGCCGGGCGCGCACGGGCGGCGGCGGACCCCAGCCATCACCTGTTCAAGCTGACGCCCGAGCAGATGACGGCGTGGAAGACGGCGGTGCAGCCGCTGAAGGACAAATGGGCGGCGGCGGTGCAGCAGACCGGCTCCGATCCCAAGGACGTGCGCGCCAAGCTCGATGCGGAGATCGCCAAGGACGGCGCGGCGCCGTGAGCTTCATGGACCGCGTCATCGCGGGAATCGAATGGACGGCGGCGGCCTTCATCGGCCTCGTCGCGCTGGACGTGTTCGTCTCGGTGACGCTGCGCTACGCCTTCGGCGTCTCGATCCCCGACTCCTACGATTTCGGGCGCATGTTGCTGGCCATCCTCATCTTCTGGGGCATTGCCGCGACCAGCTATCGCGGCTCGCACATCACCGTCGATCTCTTGTGGAGCGCCTGCGGCGACCGGGGCAAACGCGCCATTGACGTATTCGCCACGCTGGTCCTGCTGTTCGTCGTCGCGGTCCATTCGTGGATGCTGCTCGGCAAGGTCTATTCGACCTATCTCGACCATGTGCTGACCTATGATCTGCACTGGCCGACGTGGCCGTTCTTCGCCGTCGCCTGGGCTGGCGATGTCGCGGCGGTGGTGCTGATCGCGGTGCGCGCCTGGAATTTCATCCTCGGCCGCGGCGCCCCATGAACCCCGATTACATCGCGCTGATCGGGTTCATTAGCCTGTTCGTCCTCATCCTGTTGCGAGTGCCGGTCGGTATGGCGATGGGGCTCGTCGGCGTCACCGGCTACGCTTCCATCGTCGGCGCCTCGCCGGCCTTGAAGATGGTCGGCCTCACCTCGATGCGGACGGTGACCGACTACACCTTCGGCGTCATCCCGATGTTCATGCTGATGGGCGCCATCGTCGCGCAATCCGGCATGAGCCAGGAATTGTTTCGCGCCGCGAACGCGATGATCGGTCATTGGCGCGGCGGGCTGGGGCTGGCGACCATCGCCGCCTGCGCGGGCTTTGCCGCCATCTCCGGCTCCTCGGTCGCCACCGCCGCCACCTTCGCCACCGTCGCCTATCCCGAGATGCGGCGCCACGATTACCCCAAGAGCTTCTCGACCGGCGTCATCGCGGCGGGCGGCACGCTGGGCGCGATCTTTCCGCCCTCGACCAGAT
>JAJYDD010000264.1 GCA_021777795.1 Pseudomonadota bacterium
AGGATTGGAGCGATAGCTCCACATCGGTGAAAATATCACAATTCTGGGTTGAAAGTTGACCTCAGTTGCACGCAAAGGTCAAAATGAGGGGATTCCTGAGGCGCCAAGGGCATCCACCTGACGGACCTAGCCGCATACCTAGATAAGAGACGAGAAGCTGCTTTGCGCGAGCAACAGGCTTTGCACTCGTGAACTCCGGTCGGCCCGTTCTGGCGGGCCGACTGCCGCAGAACAGGCTGTTTGCGCGCATTTTCGGTTAGTGGGCGTCACGGCGAATTGGACCCATAGTCACAACATTTTCACATCAAACAAAAATTGCGCGAGCGTAACACGCTGCGAATACAAGAAAAAACTTTCCAGTTGATCCAATCCATCATTGGGGCTATGGAAAATCGCCAGCCCGAAATTTTCGGGTCGGTTATTGATTTTCGGCCGTCTTCCACCGCGTCAGCTTCGCTCATTTTCGCTTTTTCAGGAGACCTTTTGGAGTGTTTTCGATCTGATTTACAACTTTGTATACTCCGCCCCTTGAGAATACGAATAGCCATTGCCACCGGTTGGGAACGGGATTCGGGCGCGGGCATGATCGGCCCGGCTTTTTATCGCGCGAGGGCCGCGGCGTCCTGAGGGCACAGGCCGGGAGGGTTCGGTGACGCATCGGGCCAATGCTCTGGCGCTGCCCGATGAGCTTATCAACGCCTGAGCGCCCGGATCAACCTGTTGAAGGCCGCCGCGTGTTCGCGCCCGGTAGCTTCGGGATCGGCGCTTGCGGCTCGCGCGGCGGTGGCTTGAGTCGCTTCGACGAGAAGCCCGCGCTTGAGCGACTCCCTTTTCAGGGCGCGATCTTCCGCCGTGCCGCTGGCAACCCCTTTGAACGCCGCCCGACGCACGCTTCGCAGGCGCTCGGCGGGTGGTCCGAATATCCGTCGGGTTCATCCGCAAGTTGCCGGTTGAGCGGCTCATGGCCGGGCTTGGCTCCGTCCGGACAGGAGTTTTGCCGGTGGGCCATTACATCGTCGCCTAAGCGCTCATCCTCGGTGGCCGCGTCTGGCCGTTCCTTTTCGACCCTTCGAGGCGGAAAATCATAGTACAAACAGGCTCGGGAACCGATTCGCTTCCCGCCCGGGGAGGAAATATTCATGCCTGCGACATCTGCGTTCCGTTCTATGACGATCGCGCTGCTGACGCTCGTCGGCGTTTCGCTCAGTTCCGCCGCCTATGCCGATAGCGGAAGGATCGCTTTCGACGTGATCAAGGCGGGCTTTGTCATCGGCGGGTCCGGCGGCGGGGGGACGCTGTATTTTCATGGCCGACGCTACCGCATCGAGATCGGCGGCTTGAGCTATGGCATCACCTTCGGCGCATCGCGAACCCGCTTCCGCGGCGTGGTCCGCCACATCCGGCGCGCCGCCGACGTCTCCGGCGTTTATGCGGCAGGCAATGTCGGGGCCGCGGTCGGCGAAGGCGCGCAGGCGATCATCCTCACCAATCAAAACGGCGCGGTGCTGTCGCTCTCCGGCAATTCCGTCGGCGCGATCATCAGCGCCGACCTCAATGGCCTGGTGCTCACGGTGAGATAATCGCCACAGGGCTCCCGCAGCCCGAGGCGCGCGGCGACCGAAAGGACGTTCGCGCGTGGGGCCACGTTTATCATCAGGTAAACTTGCCAGATCACCTGATGATATGGTAGGGGTCGCTCATGAGCCACGACCCCGACTCCCCGCCCGGACCCGAAGCCGTCGTCCTCTCGCTGACGCGGGCGGTGGGGCTATTGCTGCGCCGGCTGCGGGCCGACGCCAATCCCGGCGGGCTGAATTTCTCGCAGAGCGCGGCGCTCGCCACCCTCGATAAGAGCGGCGGCATGACCAACGCCGATCTCGCGCGCGCCGAATCGATGAAGCCGCAGTCGATGAGCGCCATCCTGGCGAGCCTTGAACAGGAAGGCCTCGTCGCGCGCGCGCCCCACCCCACCGACGGGCGGCAAATCCTGTTCGCGCTCACGGCTGCGGGCGTCGAGGCGCGGCGGCGCAAGAGCGCGGCCAAACAGCAATGGCTCATCGCCGCCGCCGCGAAACTGAGCCCGGCCGAATTGGCGACCCTGCATGACGCCGCCGCGCTCATCGGCAAGCTCGCCGGCGCACTTGCCCCCGCGAAAGGCGATTGAACATGGTCTGGCTTCACGATCTCGCTTATTTCCTCGGCGGCGCCGTTCTGGCCAATTCCGCGCCGCATTGTCTCAGCGGCGTCATGGGGCGGCCGTTTCAGAGCCCATTCGCCAAACCGTCGGGCGTGGGGCTGTCGTCCTCGACGGTCAATGTGCTGTGGGGCTTCGTCAATCTCGTCATCGCCTATCTGCTCATCCTGCGCGTCGGCGCTTTTGACGCGCGGGCGGCGGATCAGATCGGCAGCCTCGGCCTCGGCGCGCTGCTGATGAGCGTCATAATGGCGCGCATGTTCGGGCGCTTCCACGGCGGGAACGCCCCCGTTGCCCGCTGAGGACGACCGCCTCGATCCCC
Source organism: Pseudomonadota bacterium (assembly GCA_021777795.1). Taxonomy (GTDB): domain Bacteria; phylum Pseudomonadota; class Alphaproteobacteria; order Rhizobiales; family Beijerinckiaceae; genus Roseiarcus. Next base: position 2,517 of record JAJYDD010000264.1, read on the forward strand.
GCGTCTGGAAAATCAGCGCCGTCGCGTTGTTCGGCGCGCTGCTCGCTCAGCTCGATGCGACGATCGTCAATGTCTCGCTGTCGAGCCTCGCGGCGGATCTGCATACGAGTTTTTCGACCATCCAATGGGTGACGAGCGGTTATCTGCTGGCGCTCACGCTAGTGTTGCCACTCAATGGCTGGCTGGTCGGCCGGTTGGGCGCCAAGGCGCTCTATCTCTGGTGCTTCTCGGCTTTCACGCTGTCGTCGGTGCTGTGCGGGCTTGCCTGGTCCGCGCCCTCGCTCATCGCCTTCCGGCTGTTGCAGGGGGTCAGCGGCGGCCTGCTGGCGCCCATGACGCAGATGATGATCGCCCGCGCCGCCGGCCGGCATATGGCGCGCGTGGCGGGCTATATGGCGCTGCCGGTGCTGCTGGCGCCGGTGCTGGGGCCGGTCATCGCCGGCGCGATCCTGCAATATGCGTCGTGGCGCTGGCTGTTTCTGGTCAATCTGCCGGTCGGCGCGGTGGCGTTGACGCTGACCGTGCTGTTCCTGCCCGCCGATCGCGGCGAGACGGCGACGCGCCCGCTGGACTGGCTCGGCCTCGCCTTGCTGTCGCCGGGGCTGGCGATGTTCCTCTATGGCGCCGAGGGCATGGGGCGCCCGACCGGCCGCGCCTTCCTCGCCCTCGGCGCGGCTGGCGTCGCGGCTTTCCTTTGGACGGCGCGGCGCAAGGGCGAGGCGGCGCTCATCGACCTCGCGCTGTTCAAGGGCCGGGTGTTCGGCGCCGCCGCGATCACGCAATTCCTGTCGAATGGCGGCATGTTCGCGGGCCAGATGCTCATTCCGGCCTTTCTCATCCAGGGCTGCGGCCGAACGCCGGGCGAAATGGGCTGGATGCTGGCGCCGCTCGGCCTCGGCATGATGGTCACCCAGCCGATGATGGGGACGCTGACCGACAGGTTCGGCATCCGCCGCGTCGCCGGCGGCGGCGCCCTGCTGGCGCTCATCGCCACGTCGCTGCTGCTGCTTCTGGCTGTGCTGGGCTTCCATCTCTTTCTGCTCATCCCCGCGCTTTTCCTGCGCGGCATGGGCATGAGCGGGGTCGGCCTGCCGTCGATGAGCGCCGCTTACGCCTCGGTGCGCCGCCCGCTGCTGCCGATGGCGACGACCTCGCTCAACATTGTCCAGCGGCTCGGCGGCCCCACCATGACGACGCTTTTCGCCTCGCTGCTGGCCTGGCGGCTCGAGTCGAGCGGGGCGACCTCAACCGCCTACGCCTGGGCGTTCGCGTTTCTGTGCGCGCTTCACGCGGCGACCCTGCTGGCGACGCTGCGCCTGCCGTTGCGGCTCGGCGAAACGCCCGCTTGAGGCCCCTCTTGCGCTTCGGGCGCGCATGGTCCAGATAGGCGGCGGGAGGTTGGCGAAGGACGTACCGCTCGCCAACTGGGTCAGGTCCGGAAGGAAGCAGCCCTAACGAGCCAGGGCGGGTCTTTGTCCAACCTCCTACCGCAGCCCGGAGGCTCCGGGTCTGGCCAGGAGCCAAACCCTTGACAGAGCAGACCTATCGCGGCGGCTGCCAATGCGGGCGCGTTCAGTTCGAGGCGCCGCTCGATCTCGACCACACCATGATCTGCAATTGCACGCGTTGCCAGCGCCTGGGCTGGGTGATGGCCTTCGCGCCGCGCGCGCGGGTGACGATCGCCAAGGGCGAGGGCGAGACGAGCGAATATCTGTTCAACAAGGAGCGCATTCGTCACCAGTTCTGCCCCACTTGCGGCATTGAGCCTTACGCCTTCGCCGACGGGCCGGACGGGACGCCGATGATGGCGCTCAACGTCAATTGCCTCGAAGGCGTCGATCCGCGCACGCTTTCCTCCAAACAGGTCGATGGCCGCTCGCGCTGAGCGACCCCGGGGATTCATGGCAGAAACCGCATCCGACGCGCCCGCCTATCGGGTTCTCGCCCGCAAATACCGGCCCGCGACCTTCGACGACCTCATCGGTCAGGAGGCGATGGTGCGCACGCTCGCCAACGCCTTCGCGTCGGGACGCATCCATCAGGCCTATATCCTCACCGGCCTGCGCGGCATCGGCAAGACCACGACCGCGCGCATCCTCGCCCGCGCCTTCAATTACGAGGCGCCCGGCTTCGACAAGCCCAGCATCGAGATGCCGGTGCTCGGCGTCCATTGTCAGGCGATCATCGAATCGCGCCACGTCGACGTCATCGAGATGGACGCGGCCTCGCACACCGGCATCGACGACGTGCGCGAGATCATCGAGAACGCGCGTTATCGGCCGGTCAGCGCGCGCACCAAGGTCTATATCATCGACGAAGTGCACATGCTGTCGAAGCAGGCCTTCAACGGCCTGTTGAAGACGCTGGAGGAGCCGCCGGAGCACGTCAAATTCCTGTTCGCCACTACCGAGATCGACAAGGTGCCGGTCACGGTGCGCTCGCGCTGCATCCGCTTCGACCTCAAGCGCATCGAGGCGGAGCGGCTCGTCGCCCATCTCGACAAGATCTGCAAACTTGAGAACGTGCGGGCCGAGCCCGACGCTCTGGCGCTCATCGCCCGCGTCGCCGAGGGTTCCGTGCGCGATTCGCTGTCGCTGCTCGATCAGGCGATCGCCCACGGCGGCGCCTCGGGCGTCGTCGCGGCGGACTTGCGCGGGATGCTCGGCCTCTCCGAACGCGGCGAGATCGTGGACCTGTTCCGGCTCGCCATGCGCGGCGAGATCGCCGAGGCGCTGGAGATGACGCAACGGCTCTATCGCGCTGGCGCCGATCCCGCCGAGACGCTGTTGGAACTCAGCGAATTCTGCCATTTCGTGACGCGCGCCAAGATCAGCGCCGCCGCGCTGACCGACCCCGCTGTCTCCGAGACCGAGCGCGCCGCCGCCGGCGAGATCGCCAAGGGGCTGACGATGGGGGCGCTCGGGCGGGCGTGGACGCTCATCATGAACGGCTATGCGGATGTGAAGGATTCGCCGCGCCCGCTCGCCTCGCTCGACATGGCGATCGTGCGGCTGGCCTATGGCGCCGATCTGCCGGGGCCGGAGGAGGCGTTGCGCAAGCTCAGCCAGGGCGGCGCGCTTCCCGCGCCGCGCGTCGCGCCGCCCTCCCCTTCGGCCTCGCCGCGCGCCAGCCTCGCTCTCGCGCCGGCTGCGGCGCCTGTGGCCGCGCCGCGCCTGGCGCGTTTCGAGGATGTGGTGGCGCTGGCGCGCGAGAAGCGCGACATCGCGTTGCTGCGGGCGCTGGAGCACGATGTGCGGATCGTGCGCTTCGAGCCCGGCCACATCGAGTTCACCCCGACGGCGACCGCCCATCCGACGCTCGCCCATACGCTCGGCAAGAAGCTTGGCGACTGG
>JAJYDD010000265.1 GCA_021777795.1 Pseudomonadota bacterium
CCGCCGGGATGCCCGCCGCCGCCGGGATGCGTGCGACCGCCGGGATGCATGCCACCGCCGGGACGCATGCCACCGCCCCGATAGGCGCCGCCGTCCCGACGCCCGCCGTGATTGCGCCAGTCTCGCTCATAGCGTCGCGTCGTCCAGCCATTGTAGCCCCAGCCGCCGCCCCAGCCGTATCCGTAGTTGTATCCGTAGCCGCACCAGTACCAGCCCGGCCCGCGCCAGCCGTCGTCGTACCAGCAATAATCCCGGCCGCCGAAGAAGAAGAGATTGAGCGGGTTCGGGAAGGGGAATTGCGCCGGTCGGGTCAGCGGCGCGCCGGCCGGAGCGTTCAATCCGTCCCCCATCATGGCCGCCTGAGCAGGCGCCGCGCCAACCGTTGCAAGAGCCGCAGCCAGCCCTGCGGCGAATAGGATTTTTCTATTCATGGAAGGTCTCCTCAAGCTCGCCGCCAAACTCGCATCAGGTCGCCCGCGAGAGGCGCCACAACGACAAAACAATGTCAACATATTTCGATATCGAGCGATAAGATGCCGCAAAATCAAATACGTCGGGTTATGGCGAGGCGCCATGAGATGCATCAACATCTTCGCCGCAGCGTCGCTATCCGCCTCGCCGACTGCAGACCGGCGTTTCCGAAACGGGGACGCCGGCTTTCGGACAAAACATCACGCTAAATCAAAAGCTCCAAGCAGACATGCGTAGAACTTCCAACGCATGTCCGCCTAGTGACGGACAAGGAAGAAACAGCCATATTGGGTCGGATGAAAATGGGAGCCCGCATGCAACGCCGCACGCTTCTGAGCCTCTTCGCCCTCGGTTTCGCCGCGCCGGCGGCGGCCGCCGAGGAGGCGCGCGCGCACCGCGTCGTCTATCACATCGACGACGTCGAAAAGGTCGCCATCGCGCTCGGCAACATGCGCAACCATCGCGCCGGCGGCCCGAAGCCGCTGGATCTCGCCGCCGTCGTCTATGGCCCGGCGCTGGGCGCTTTCCGCGCCAGCGCGGACAACGAGGCGCTGAAGCGCGAGTTCGCGGCGCATCGCGCGGCGGGCGATGTGTTCTACGCCTGCGCCAATACGCTGGCGGCTCATCATTGGACGCTCGACGATCTTTTGCCGGGCTTCGCGCTTGCCGACAAAGGCGGCGTCGTCAAGCTCGCGGACTTGCAGGCCCAGGGTTGGATCTACGTGCGGCCTTGAGCCAGGCTCGCGCTGGGCGCCGGCGTCCGACATAAAAGGGTTGCGCGAGGCGAGCAAATCTGTCGAGATGACGCAGGCCGGAGAAAGATTCGCGATGGGCCTGAAGCCGGGATTTGTAATTCTCGACCTCGTATCTACCGGCCCCTCGCGCACGGCTCAACTTCCTCACCTCAACGACAGCAGAAGTTTTGACCCAGCTCGCCAGCGCGAGGACTGGGCCGAAAGAGCGCGTGAGCGCGGCGCTCCCATGTCTTGCGCGCTCGGCTACCGTCCCAGGGGATGACGACATTGACCAAGCGAAGCGCGAAACCCAGGCGTCGCATCGGCCGATACGAGGACACCGCCGAGATCATCCCGCTTCCCAAGCCCAAACATCTGGCCGAGCGCAACGCCCCGCCGATCCGCCCGCTAAACCCCACCCAGGCCGATTATCTCGACGCGCTGCGCGCCAGCCCGCAGGTCATCGCCCTCGGCCCCGCCGGCTCCGGTAAGACCTGGATCGCGGCCGCCTTCGCCGCCGATCTCTACCGCGCCGGGCAAATCTCGCGCATCATCCTCACCCGCCCGAACGCGCCGTGCGGCCGTTCGCTCGGCTTTTTTCCGGGCTCGCTCGACGACAAATTCGCGCCCTGGGCGGCGCCGGTGCTCGACGCCTTGCGCGAGCGCATGGGCGGAGCCGCCTTCGACATCGCGCGCAAGAACGGCGCGATCGAACTGGCGCCCTTCGAGGTGATGCGCGGCCGCTCCTGGCGCAACGCCTTCGTGCTGTTAGATGAGGCGCAGAACGCGACGCCGGCGCAGATGAAGATGTTCCTCACCCGCATCGGCGAGGATTGCCGCGTCGTCGTCAACGGCGACGCCGACCAGAGCGATATCAAGGAGACCTCGGGGCTGGCGGTGGTGCTCGATCTTGTGGCGCGCTCGCGTCTGCCGGTTCCGGTCATCGCCTTCGGCCATGCCGACATCGTGCGCTCCGACATCTGCGCGATGTGGGCGCGAGCGTTCCACGAAGCCGGGATTTAGGGCGCGGCGGCGCTCAGCCGCCTTCCGCGACCGGGCTGCACGGCGAGGCCTCGGGCTTCACGCCGCGCAGCGCGTCGCGCAGTTCGGCCCGCCCGGAATAGGCGAAGGCGCCGGGATCGAGATAGCCGCCTTTGACCAGTTGCTTGAGCTTCTCAAAGATCGCCCGGTCTCGGGGCCCCGACCAGGTAAGCACGAAGGGGTCGGGCGCGACAGGGTCGGGCGTCGCGCTGGCGCGGTCGAGCAGATGAATCTTGTCGGCGAGCCCGTGGGCGGGCGAGGTTCGGTGCGCGTCGTCGCGCGACCAAAGGTAAATCTCCATCGCGTCATAGGCCTGCTCGCGTCCGCTCGGCGCGCAGAACCGGCGGGGGTCGCCGTCGAGCAGGCAACCGACCAGCGACAGCGTCGCGTCGTGCTCGTGGAACTCCAGGAGATCGCGCAAGGTCTGTTCGAGATGGTCGCCGGACTTGCGCAGGCAGGCGGAGAACACGAAATGCGAGGCGTCGGGCGCGGGCTGGGGCGCCGGGGCGGGCGCGAAGCTGGTAAGCGCGTTCACCTGATCGAACGCGTTTCGCGCGAGTTGCGCGCCAAGGCCGCCGGCTCCTGGAAACAGGCTGACCACCGCTCCCGCCACCGCGCCCAGCGTGATGAAAAACACCGGTCTCGTCATCCGCGACCTCCCGCGCGCCCCGAAGCGCCGCTGCCGCATTTTCCGGGCCGACGCGCCGCCGCCCGCTCAAACGGTTGCCTAAAAAATTGTCCCTAGCCCGCTTGTCGTACCGGAAATTCGTTAGTCGGGCGTGAATCGTCGGAAATAAAGTGGGAATTGAAGTTGCGCCAAATTTTAAACCGCGCGATCCCTCTGGCGTTCTGAGCCCTCGCGCCGCGACGGCGATTTTTGTATAGGACTTGCGAGGAGAAGCCCGCCATGCACGAACCCCGCCGCCCCGCCGCCCGTCTCGATCTCGTCCATCGCCCGCGCCGCAACCGCAAGGCGGAATGGACGCGCCGGCTGGTGCGCGAAAACGTGCTGACGACCAACGACCTGATCTGGCCGCTTTTCCTCATCGAGGGAAGCAAGGCGCGCGTTCCGGTCGCCGCGATGCCGGGCGTCGAGCGGCTCAGCGTCGACGAAGCTGTGCGCGACGCCGCCCGCGCCGTCGAACTCGGCATCCCCGCCCTCGCCTTCTTTCCCTATACCGAGGCGAGCCTGAAGGACGAGACCGGCAGCGAGGCCTATAACGAGGCCAATCTGGTCTGCCGCGCCTGTCGCGCGATCAAGAAGGAGTTTCCGCAGCTCGGCCTCGTCACCGATGTCGCGCTCGACCCCTACACCAGCCACGGCCACGACGGGTTGATGAAGGGCGAGACCATCGTCAACGACGAGTCGGTCGAGGCGCTGGTCAAGCAGGCGCTGACCCAGGCGCGCGCCGGGGCCGATGTGATGGCGCCTTCCGACATGATGGACGGGCGCGTCGCCGCCATCCGCGACGCGCTCGACGACGAGGGCTTCCTCGACGTGCAGATCATGGCCTATGCCGCCAAATACGCCAGCGCCTTCTATGGCCCGTTCCGCGACGCCATCGGCTCCAAGGCCGCCTTGAAGGGCGACAAGCGCACCTATCAGATGGACCCCGCCAATTCCGACGAGGCCCTGCGCGAGGTCGAGCTGGATCTGGAGGAAGGCGCCGACATGGTGATGGTCAAGCCGGGCATGCCCTATCTCGACATCATCCGCCGGGTGAAGGACGAGTTCGGCGCGCCGACCTTCGCCTATCAGGTCAGCGGCGAATATGCGATGCTGACGGCGGCGGCGCAGAACGGCTGGCTCGACGGTGACAAGGCGATGATGGAGAGCCTCCTGGCCTTCAAGCGCGCCGGCGCCGACGGCGTGCTGACCTATTTCGCCCCGCGCGCGGCCGAAAAGCTGAAGGCCGAGCGCTGACATGCTCACTTTCTACTACTACCCCGGCACATGCGCCCGCGCGGTCCATATCGCGCTGGAGGACGCCGGCGCGATCTACGAGCGCCGCCGCGTCGATTTCGCCAAGGCCGAGCAGCGCGGCGCCGATTATCTCAGGATCAACCCGAAGGGGCGTGTGCCGGCGCTGGCGACGGAGCGAGGCGTTCTCACGGAGGCGCCGGCGCTCCTGGTCTATGTCGCGCAGACCCACCCGCAAGCCAAGCTCGCGCCGCTCGACGATCCCTTCGCTTTCGCTCAAATGCAGGGCTTCGCGGCCTATCTCGCCTCGACCGTGCATGTCGCCCACGCCCATCGTCCGCGTGCGAGTCGCTGGGCCGACGAGGCTTCGTCGCAGGAAGACATGCGCGCCAAGACGCCGGCCAACATGCGCGAATGTTTCGGCCTCATCCAGCGCGAGTTGTTTCGCGGCCCCTGGGCGATGGGCGAGGATTATACGGTGATCGACCCTTATCTCTACACGCTGGCCGGCTGGCTCGGCACGCACGGCGTCGACATCGAGGAGTTCCCGGCGATCGCCGAGCATTCGGGACGGATGAGCGCGCGCGACAGCGTGCGCCGGGTTTTGGCGATCGAGGCGGCCTGAGAGGCCTGCGATCATTCGCTTTTGCGCGGCCGCGACAGCAACATTTCGACCGCCCCTCGCGCGCTAATCTCGCCGCCGACGAGCGCTGCGACCGCCGCCGCTATCGGCATATCGACGCCCTTCGCGCTCGCCAGCCGCACCAGCGCCGGGGCGCTGAACACCCCCTCGGCCAGCTTGCCGCCGCCCGCCTCAGCCGGCGTCAGCCCGCGCCCGAGATCGAACCCATAAGCGAAATTGCGCGATTGCGGCGAAGCGCAGGTCAGGACGAGATCGCCGAGCCCCGAGAGCCCCATCAGCGTCGAAGGTTTCGCGCCATAGGCTTCGCCGAATCGCACCAGTTCGGCGAAGCCGCGCGCCACCAGCGCGGCGCTGGCGCTGGCGCCAAGCCCCATGCCGGAAGCCGCCCCGCAGGCGATGGCGAGCACGTTCTTGGCCGCGCCGCCGATCTCGACGCCCACGAGATCGTCGCTGTCGTAAATGCGGAAATTCGGGCCTTGCAGGGCCTCGGCGAGGCCGGCGGCGAGCGCGGAATCGGGCGCGGCCAGCGTCACCGCCGTCGGCAGGCCGGCGGCGACATCGGCGGCGAAGCTCGGCCCCGAGAGCGCGGCGAGAGGAAAGCCGGGCGCGGCCTCGGCCACCGCCTGACTCATCAATAGGCCGGTGGCGGTCTCGAATCCCTTGGCGCAGAGCACCAGCGGCGGGCGCGTCGCCAAGGCGGCGGCGAGCGCCTGCGCCATCGCGCGCGTCGCCTGCGCCGGAGCGACCATCAGCAGCGCGTCGACGCCCTCAAGCCCCGCCAGCGCGCCGACCAGCGCGATCTCGTCCGGCAGCGCGACGCCGGGCAGGCGCGGCGAGCGGCGGGTCGCGATCAGTTCGGCGAAAGCCGCGCTCGGCCGGCCCCATAGGCGGACCTCGCGCCCGGCGCGGGCAGCGGCGATGGCCAGCGCCAGTCCCCAGCCGCCGGCGCCGACAATTCCGATATGTGAAAAGGCCATCCGGCTTTCCTAGCCAAATCCGGTTCCAAGCCCTACTTACGAATCGCAGATTGTTTAAGCCAAGGCGCCGCCGATGAC
>JAJYDD010000266.1 GCA_021777795.1 Pseudomonadota bacterium
CGATAGACCCAAGGCCAACTGGAAAAGATCGGTGTCTCGCATCCCTTTCCGATACCGCAAGCCAACCGCGTGCGAACCTGGGGATAACAAAATCCGACCCCTTGCCCACACGATTCAGCGAGGAGCCCCTCAATTGGCCGCCGGTAGCGCTTTCATCTCAAAAAAGCTGGCCTACGTTAAATCAACGTAGGCCATTGGCTCCCGTTGAATCCCGGCCTATCGCGCCGGCTCAGATGCGCTTCCGACTGCGGCGATTTTAGTGGGGCAGGTCTTTGCGATATGCCCCAATTCACCGCACGTTTTGCATCGGACCCCTTTCTTTGCCGGAGCCATCCCTGCGAAGAGCTCGGCCAACTGCTGGTCGATCTCCTCGCGCTTGGCGATGAGCTCCTTGGCTCGGATAATTTGCTCGTCTATTGTCATGGATCACTCCGCCGCTTGCGCTTCGGCGCGGAGATAGCTCTCGACGAACGCGCGCTGGTCATCGGGGAAAACCCCATGCCGATCAAAATACTCCCGTTGCCCTATAACCTCCGCATGCAAAATGCGCCGCCACCAATGGGTCTGTGGCGATTCGCCATAGAGCGCGACAAGGTGTGCGCCTTGCATCGCGCACGTCGCGCGCTCGCCCTCAAGCGAGAAGTCGTGCCGGCCGCGCCAGTGGCACCAGTCGTGCCAGGCGCGGAACGCGTAGTTCACCTCCGGGTCACCATAGATGGTCCGTTCCGCTCCGCCGCTGCAGACGAGCATGCGGCGGCCGGCGTCGAGGTGGGCGATCAGCTCCTGGTAGGTCTCAGGGGCGACAGCGGCGACGTCGTAGCCGGCGGGCAAGATACGATTGCAGATCGTGAGGACGGGGGCGTTGAACTGGATATCGAGCGCGATATCGCAGAGGTTGATTTCGGGGGATAGGCAGGTGGTGGGCATTGGTTCGCTCCCTTCGGTTGGGAGCGAATCCAGTAGGCACGGGAATGCCGGCGATCACCGTGCGGTATGTTCAGGTGCATGCCAGCGCGGCGCGGTATGCGCCGCCGCGCGCAACGATCACTTTTTCTTCGGCGGCGCACTTTTCTCGGGCGGCAGGGCGCGGAATTCGTCGAGAAGGTCGGCCCACGTCTGCATCATCGCGACGCGCTCTTTCCAATAGGCGGCGCGGTTGTAGACGCGGCGGATTTCGTTCTCGTGCTGGTGCGCGAGCGCGGCCTCGATGACGTCCGGATTGAATTCGCGCTCGTTGAGGATCGTGCTCGCGCTCGCGCGGAAGCCGTGCGCCGTCATTTCGTCGGGGCCAAAGCCCATGCGGCGCAGCGCGGCGTTGAGCGCGTTTTCCGAGAGGGGCTTCGAGGCGGAGCGGATTGAGGGGAAGAGCAAGTCGGCGTCATCCGAGAGCGGCCACATGTCCTGGATCACGTCGAGCGCCTGGCGCGAGAGCGGGACGTCGTGCGGCCGGCGCGTCTTGGTGCGTTCGCCCGGAATGCGCCAGGTCAATTTGTCGAAGAGGATTTCCGAGCGGCACGCGCCGCGAACTTCGCCGGGGCGAGCGAAGGTGAGCGACAGGAATTTCAGCGCCGCCTTGATCGTCGGCCAGCCGTCGTAATCGTCGATGGCGCGCAGCAACGCCCCAAACTTCCGCTCTTCCGTTATCGCCGCCCTCGGCTTCGAATTCGCCCGCAGGAGCGCTCCCGCGAGCGCCTGGGTGGGATCGCCCGGTGCGCGCAGGGTGACGACCGCGAGCCGAAATACCGACCCTATAACTCCCCGCAACCGGCGGGCGGTCTCGCGCCGGCCGGTCTTCTCGATCCGCTTCAGGAGGTCGAGGATTTCGGCGGCTGTGATCTCGGCTACGGGTCGGTTGGCGAGCGGCTTCGCGAGGTCTTCGAGGAGCCATTTGTTCTTGGACATCGTCGAGGCGGCGGCACCGTTGGCTTCGAGGTTTCCGAGAAACTCTTCGACGATGAGGCCGAAGGTGTTGCGCGCGGCGGTCTCCGCTGCGATCCGGTCGAGCTTCTTTTGCACCGAGGGATCGACACCATCGCCGAGCCGCTTGCGCGCCGCGTCGCGCTTGGCGCGCGCCTCGGCGATCGACACGTCGGGGAAGGGGCCGACCGCGAGCATCTTTTCGATCCCGGCGAAGCGATACCGATACCGCCAGAACTTGTGCTCGTTTGGTTGGACGAGCAGATAGAGGCCGTCGCCGTCGGAGAGCTTGTAGCGCTTCTCGCGCGGCGCAGCCGCTTTGATATCGAAGAAAGTGAGAGCCATGTGGGTATCACTTTTGCGGGTATGGGTATGAGACCCAGAATCATACCCACAAAACGGGACGAAGCAATGCGTCGGCATGCACCGCCATGCGCACCGTTTTCAGCGTATCTCGTTGAAGTTACAGCGAAAAAGCGCTGCTATGTTCCACCAAAAAAAGGTGTAATGGTGCCCAGGGGCGGAATCGAACCACCGACACTGCGATTTTCAGTCGCATGCTCTACCAACTGAGCTACCTGGGCCGACGCCTCGAAATGCATCGACGGCGCGGCTTATAGGGAACGGTTTTGCACTTGTCCAGAGGCAGCGTCAGCCCTCGACGCGGATCGGGAAACCCCTCGTGGCGACGGTGCGGAGGGCGCTGAAGCCGGCGGTGTGGATGAGCGTTTATCGCGGCTTCGACGCCTTTCTCGGTTGTAACCGCGCCCTAGTCGCTCACCGAGGGAGGATTTGAGGGGCGAGCGCGGCGGAAGACGCATGGGGTTCGCCGGAGCGACGTAAAGCGAATTTCAGTTTGGCTTCGAAAGCGCCGCGGACCGCAAGGCGTTGCGTCCCTGGGACAGGCCGCCAGATGGACACCGTCCTTTCGCCCGATGGGATCCGACAAGATGCAAACGCCCATCCGAATGCTAGCCCAATCACCCGCAGAAATGCGCGCTGACATCAGGCCGGAAACCAGAAGATCAATTATTACAAGATATTAAAAGGCCCAACTCGGCAGAAACGCTTGGCGGAGCCAGAAACACTTGGCGGAGGCAGAAACACTTGGCGGAGACGGAGGGATTCGAACCCTCGATAGGGCTTTACAACCCTATAACGGTTTAGCAAACCGCCGCCTTCAGCCTCTCGGCCACATCTCCACAACGCCTCGTCAGCGTGGTTGCGACATATGCCCGACCCCGCGCATCATGGCAAGCCCGTATCCTGGCAAGCCCGCATGAGAGCGCTGGCCAAACGGACGGCGCGCGCGCAACCTCCACGATCCCGCCGTCAACCGAACGCTCCGCCACGGCCCGGCCACGCGGGCGCGTCAATCAGCGCCTTAGACCGCGCGGCGCGCCACGAGCGGCGCGCCGCGCAACCTTGGCCGCTCGGGTCGTCGGTAGAGCAAACAAGCCTTCGGCTTAGCTCTCGGACGACGATTCGGTCGCCGGCGCCGGGGGCGTCTCGGCGGGCTTGATGGCTTTGGGCGCGCGCTTGGCCGGCGCGCGCTTGACCGCAACCTTCTTCACCGTTGCCTTCTTCGAGGCCGAGCGGGCGGGCGTCGCCTTAGCGGCGGCCTTCTTCGGGGCCGCCTTCTTGGCTGTCGTCTTCTTGGCCGTCGTCTTCTTCGCCGCCGTCTTTGTCGTCGCCGTCTTTGTCGCCGTCTTCTTCGTCACAGCCTTCTTCGTCGCCGCCTTGGCGGCGGCCTTCTTCGGCGCCGCCTTCTTGGCTGTCGTCTTCTTCGCCGTCGTCTTCTTCGCCGTCGTTTTCTTCGCCGCCGCCTTCGTCGTTTTCTTGGTCGCTGCCTTCGCCATGATGATCATTTCCCTTGGTCGGATTTTATTGGTGCGCGCCCACGCAGCGCGCGACAGTTGGACATCAACTAAGGTACGCGCGTTTTCATTTGCTTCAAGGCGCGCGAGCGCGGCGAGCGCGGCGCTCGACGCCGTCGTCATCGAATAATCGTTCGGGCTTGCCTGCGGTGCGCCGGCCCGTTGCGACCGTGCGGCGCGTCTTATGCGCGTCGCGGCGCGGCGCGCGCGTCACGACCCCGCGCGCTCCGCGCGGCGCCCGATCCCCCAAGCGGCCAAGGATTCCGAGATGTGGCGAGAATGTTTGTTTGATCGCGCCGCACGCGCCTTCACCGCCCGGACGCGCGCCGCAGCATCTGGCGCGGTCGCGGTCGCGCCCACTCAAAACCGCGCGAGGCAATCGAATTTTTCTGCGAAGAACGGGCGAAGATTCCACAGCCCATGCGCTTGCATGCGGCGCGAATTCGCCGTCGAGGCGGCGAATCGCTTGATTTTCGCCCGACTCAGGGCAGGTCGAGCTTGCGTTTCAACAGGTCGCTCACGCTCTGCGGGTTGGCTTTTCCGCCGGTCGCCTTCATCACCTGACCGACGAACCAACCGAGCATTCCGGGCTTCGTCCTGGCCTGTTCGGCCTTGTCGGCGTTGGCCGCGATCACAGCTTCGACCGCCGCTTCGATCGCGCCGACGTCGTTGACTTGCAACAGCCCGCGAGCCTTCACCAGCGCGCGCGGGTCCGCGCCCTTGTCGTCGCCCAGCAGCATCGCCAGCACGTCCTTGGCGATCTTGCCGGAGATGACGCCTTCGCCGATGAGATCGACGAGCGTAGCCAGCGCGCCGGCACTCAAGCCCGCTTCGGCGACGCTGAGGCCATGAACGTTGGCGTAAGCGGAGAGATCGCCCATCATCCAGTTGGCGACCGCCTTCGTGTCGCGCTTCTTGCCGCCATGCAGCGCCGCCTCTTCAAAGAAGGCCGCCGTCTCGCGTTCGGCGCACAGGATCGCCGCGTCATAGGCGGAAAGCCCGTAATCGCGCATGAAACGGGCCTTTTTCTCGTCCGGCAGTTCCGGCAGTTGCGCCTTCAGCGCTTCGACGAAAGCGTCGTCGAACTCCAGCGGCAGCAGGTCGGGGTCGGGGAAATAGCGGTAGTCGTGCGCGTCCTCCTTGGAGCGCATCGAGCGCGTCTCGCCACGGCCGGGATCGTAGAGCCGCGTCTCCTGCTCGATGACTCCTCCATCCTCGATGATTCCAATCTGGCGGCGCGCTTCAACGTCGATCGCCTGGCCGATGAAACGGATCGAGTTGACGTTCTTGATCTCGCAGCGCGTGCCGAAAGGCGCGCCCGGCTTGCGCACGGAAACGTTGACGTCGGCGCGAAGGTTCCCCTTCTCCATGTCGCCGTCGCAGGAGCCGATGTAGCGCAGGATCGTGCGCAGCTTGCTGACGTAAGCCTTGGCCTCGTCGGCCGAGCGCATGTCGGGCTTGGAGACGATCTCCATCAGCGCCACGCCGGAGCGGTTGAGATCGACATAGCTCATCGTCGGCGACTGATCGTGCAGCGATTTGCCGGCGTCCTGCTCCAGATGCAGCCGCTCGATGCCGACCCGGATCGATTCCGTCGGTGAGAGATCGACCTGGATCTCGCCTTCGCCGACGATGGGGCTCTTGTATTGCGAGATCTGATAGCCCTGCGGCAGGTCGGGGTAGAAGTAGTTCTTGCGGTCGAACGACGAGCGTTTGTTGATCTCGGCCTTCAGCCCCAGCCCGGTGCGCACCGCCTGGCGCACGCATTCGGCGTTGATGACCGGCAGCATCCCCGGCATCGCGGCGTCCACCAGCGACACATGGCTGTTCGGCGGCGCTCCGAAGCCCGTGGAGGCCCCTGAGAACAGCTTGGCCTTGGAAGTCACCTGCGCGTGGACTTCGAGGCCGACGACGATCTCCCAATCGCCGGTAGCGCCTTTGATGAGATTGGCCATGTCGGATGCTCCTCTCAAACCCACCACGCGGGGGGCGCCGGCAGTTTCGGCGCCGCCTGCTCCAGCGCCGCGCCCAGCGTGAACAGCGTCTCTTCGT
>JAJYDD010000267.1 GCA_021777795.1 Pseudomonadota bacterium
GCGCACGATGCGGCGGAAATCGTCGGTAGGCGGCGTCACGCCGGAGAAAGCATAGCTGCCGTTGATCCACACCCCGACGCCATCGGCCGGAATCGTGCTGGTCAGGATGTCGGCGAGCCAATCGGGATCGTTGAGCAGCGTCTCGTCGGAGGCGACGGCGCCGAGGAGCTGGTCGGAGATGTCGCGGGCGCGGCGCTCGTATTCGACCAGCGCCTTGCGCTCCCGGCTCTCAAGCCGCATCGAGAACATCTGGGCGAACAGTTCGCTGACCGAGCGGCGCTCGAAAGTCGGCGAACGCGGCGAATAGTGATGGCAGGCGAACAGCCCCCAAAGTTCGTCATCGACGATGATCGAAATCGACAGCGACGCGGCGACGCCCATGTTTTTCAAATATTCGATGTGAATGGGCGAGACCGAGCGCAACACCGACAGCGAAAGGTCGAGCGGTTTGTCGTTCTCATCGAGTTCAGGAAAAATCCCGACGGGCGCGTCGTTGACGTCGCGGATGACGCGCAAGAGGTTGCGCCGGTAAAGCTCGCGCGCTTGTTTTGGAATATCGCTGGCAGGATAATGCAGGCCCTTGAACGAGCCTATTCCCGGCTTGCAAGCCTCGGCGATGACTTCGCCGGCGCCGTCCGCCGCGAATTTATAGACCATCACCCGGTCGTAGCCAAGCAGCGCGCGCACCTGCCGCGCGCCCTCGCGATAGAAACCGGGGAAATCGGCCTGACCGTCGAGCCGCGCCATCATCGCGCGCACGATTCCCGTAGCGTCGCCGGTGTGATCGAGGCCGGGCTCGGCCTCGATAACGATCTGGCCGCCGGAAAAGTGGATCGCGACATCGAACGGCGCGCCGGCCGGAGTCATGGCGACGCCAAAGCAACGCTCCACCATGTCGCGCGCGGTCAGGTAAGTCACGCGGTTTCTGATGTCGTGAATAACTTTCGCCGGCAAAAATTCCACCAGCGGATTGCCAATCATGGCGGTTGCGTCGAAGCCAAGATATTGTTTTATATTCATGGATACGCGCGACACCACCCAATCCGTGCTGACGGCGATCAGAAATCCGACTGGCTGAATCGCGCCTGAGGTGTGAATAGGCTCGCGATCACAATTGACGAGATCGACTTTCTGCGGCTTCGTAACTGTCTTCATTGCGATTTCTGCTTATGTTCTCGCGCATCTGCGAGACCACATACAGCCCCCTCCATGATTGCGCCGCCGCGTCGATGTGCATAAGCATCGGTTCACTGTCGGACGCCAAACAAGCAAGGGACTAAACGCGAATACAAATCGCGAGTTCCCATCGCGCCCGAGACGGGCTTGCAAGGGGCGCCGCGCCTTGCCAAGCTCCGGGGGACCACTCCCAGGATCCTGTCATGTCCTTCGCCGGCTTCGGCCCCGACGCCCTGCCCTTCCTGAAGGCGCTCGCCTTCCATCAGAACAAGGAATGGTTCGAGGCCAACCGCGAAACTTACGAATCCGACCTAAAGGCGCCGATGGGCGATCTCGTCGAGGATCTCGCCATCGCTTTCGCGCGGGCGAATATCCCGTTGAAGGGCGACCGCAAGGCTTCGCTGTTTCGTCTGCATCGCGACGTGCGCTTCGCTAAGGACAAGAGCCCCTACAAGACCCATGTCGGGGCGGTGATGACGCGGGCCGGGGCCAAGAACGAGCCGGGCCTGCTCTATATGCATGTCGCGCCGCGAGATTGCCGCGCCGCCGCAGGCTTCTACGATCCCGCGCCCGAGACGCTGGCGAAACTACGCAATGCGATGGTCCGCGCCCCGAAGGGGTGGATGCAGATGACGGCCAAGCTCGCCAAAGCCGGCCTCGCGCCGTCGCAGGATTACGCGCTGAAGCGCAACCCGCGCGGTTTCGAGGGCGTCGAGGACGAGGCGATCGCGGCGGCGCTGCGGCTGAAGTCGATCGTCGTCTCGCGGCCGATAGACGACAAGCGCATCGCATCGCCCGGCCTTGTCGATGATCTCCAGGATTTCGCCCGTGCGGCGCTGCCTCTGCTCGCCTGGGGCTGGGACGCCGTTTCCGACGCGCGCGCATCGTAATCGGGTGGCGGCGGCGCGGCGGGCGTGGGAGGAGCAACGACAATCTCATGAGTGATCCCATGCTCGACATTCCCACGCCCCCCGCCGGCGATTACGCCACCATCCGCCGCGCGCTCGAATTCGTCACCAAGCGCTGGCGCGACCAGCCCTCGGTCGAGGACATCGCCGATCACGTGGGGCTCTCGGCCTCGCATCTGCAATATGTGTTCAAGCGCTGGGCGGGGCTGACGCCGAAAGCCTTTCTGCAAGCCATCACCATCGAGCGCGCCCGCGATCTCCTGCGCGATTCCGCCACCGTGCTCGACGCTTCCTATGAGGTCGGCCTGTCCGGGCCGGGGCGGCTGCACGATCTCTTCGTCACCCACGAAAGGTTGACGCCGGGCGATTACCGACGCGACGATCTCGTGCTGAGCTACGGCTTCCACGGCTCGCCCTTCGGCGAGGCGATCGTGGTCGCGGCGCCGCGCGGTCTGGCCGGCCTCGGCTTCGTCGATGAGGGCGACCGCGAGACGGCGCTCGCCGACATGCGCCGGCGCTGGCCACGCGCGCAATTTGCGCCCGACGAGGCGACGACCGCCCCGCTCGCCCGCCGCGCCTTCGAGCCGGAGCAATGGCGGCCCGACTCGCCGCTGAAACTCATCATGATCGGCAGCGATTTCGAGGTCCGCGTCTGGGAGACGCTGCTCCGGGTGCCGCTCGGTTGCGCCACCACCTATGGCGACATCGCCGCCCATCTCGGCAAGCCGACGGCGGCGCGCGCGGTCGGCGCGGCGGTGGGCAAGAACCCGATCTCGTTCGTGGTGCCCTGCCATCGCGTGCTCGGCCGCTCCGGCGCGCTGACCGGCTACCATTGGGGGCTGGCGCGCAAGCAGGCGATCATCGGCTGGGAGGCGGGCAAGGCTTAATAAGAAAGACGGTTTTCTGACGAAAACCTTCTGACGCTTCCCGCATCGCGGCGGTTCTGGCATAGAACCGGCCATGAACGCGCTGACCTCGACCGCCAATTTCGACGCCGCGCTGAGCGCAGCCGCCCGCGCCGCCGCCGACTGGCTCATCGCCGACCAGAAGCCCGACGGCCATTGGGTGGCGCGCGCCGATTCCAACGCC
This sequence comes from Pseudomonadota bacterium, assembly GCA_021777795.1. Lineage (GTDB taxonomy): Bacteria > Pseudomonadota > Alphaproteobacteria > Rhizobiales > Beijerinckiaceae > Roseiarcus. The sequence goes on from JAJYDD010000267.1 coordinate 3,174, forward strand.
TGCATGGAGGCGCAATGGTGCCTCGCGCTATGGTTCCTCGGCCTGGAGGATCACCCTTTGCGCCCCCGCCTCGGCGCGGCGCTGCTCAAGACCCAGCGCCCCGACGGCGCCTGGCAAATCTACCACGAGGCCCCCAACGGCGACATCAACGCCACGGTGGAAGCCTACGCGGCGCTGCGCTCGCTTGGGCTGCGCGATGATGAGCCGGCGCTGGTCAGCGCCCGCGCCTGGATCGAAGCCAAGGGCGGCCTGCGCAACATCCGCGTCTTCACCCGCTACTGGCTAGCCCTGATCGGCGAATGGCCCTGGGACAAGACGCCGAACCTGCCGCCGGAGGTGATCTGGTTCCCGCTCTGGTTCCCGTTCAGCATCTATAATTTCGCGCAATGGGCGCGCGCGACCCTGATGCCGATCGCCCTGCTCTCCGCCCGCCGCCCGAGCCGGCCGCTGCCGTCGCAGAACCGCCTCGACGCGCTGTTCCCGGGCGGGCGCGAAAGCTTCGACTACAATCTGCCCAAGAAGGCCGACGCCGGCGGCTGGGACCGTTTTTTTCGCGGCGCCGACAAGGTTTTGCACGCGCTGCAAAGCTTTGGCGCGCGCTTCCGGCTCGGGCTCTGGCGCCCAGCGGCGGTCGCCCACGCGTCCGAATGGATCGTGCGCCACCAGGACGCCGACGGCGCCTGGGGCGGCATCCAGCCGCCGTGGATCTACAGCCTGATGGCGCTGCATGGCGAGGGCTACGCGCTCACCCATCCCGTTCTCGCCAAGGGCCTCGCCGGCCTCGACGATCCCGCCTGGCGCTGGGACGAGGGCGAGGCGACCTTCATCGGCGCCACCAACTCGCCCGTGTGGGATACGATGCTGGCGCTGCTCGCCTTCGAGGACGCCGGGCTCTCGGGCGAATACCCCGCCGAAATCGAGAAGGCGGCGGAATGGCTGCTGTCGCGGCAGGTGAAGGTGAAAGGCGATTGGAGCGTCAAGCTGCCCGACGTCGAGCCCGGCGGCTGGCCGTTCGAATATGCCAACAACGGCTATCCCGACATCGACGACACCGCCGTCGCGTTGATCGCGCTGGCGCCGTTCCGCCACCTGCCGAAGTTCAAGGCGCTGGGCATCGACGAAGCCTTCGCCCGCGCCGTGAACTGGCTCATCGCCATGCAAAGCCGGGGCGGCGGCTGGGGCGCCTTCGACAAGGACAACGACAAGAAAATCCTCACCAAAATCCCATTCTGCGATTTCGGCGAGGCGCTCGACCCGCCCTCGGTGGACGTGACCGCGCATGTGGTGGAGGCCTTCGCGAAGCTCGGGATTTCGCGCGAGCACCCGTCGATGGTGCGCGCGCTGGCCTGGATGAAAGCCGAACAGGAGGCGGACGGGCCGTGGTTCGGCCGCTGGGGCGTCAATTACCTCTATGGCACGGCGGCGGCGATGCCGGCGCTAAAGGCTATCGGCGAGGACATGGGCGCGCCCTATATCGCGCGCGCCTGCGAGTGGCTGATCGCGCATCAGCAGTCCAGCGGCGGCTGGGGCGAAAGCTGCGCCTCTTACATGGACCCGAAATCGGCCGGGCGCGGCGTCGCCACCGCCTCGCAGACGGCCTGGGCGCTGATGGCGCTGCTGGCCGCCAACCGGCCGCAAGACCGGGCAGCCATTGACCGGGGCTTGGGCTTCCTCATCGAGACGCAGAAGGACGGAAGCTGGGACGAGCCATACTATACCGGCACCGGCTTTCCCGGTTACGGCGTCGGCCAGACGATCAAGCTCAGCGATCCGAATCTGGCCAAGAAGCTGATGCAGGGGCCGGAATTGTCGCGCGCGTTCATGCTGCGCTATCGGCTCTATCGCCAGTATTTCCCGCTGATGGCGCTGGGGCGAGCGCTCGCCGCGCGGTGAACGTCCTTTCCGTCACTACGCCCATCTTCCTCCTCATCGCGCTCGGCTTCTTCGCCACGCGGGCCGAGTGGATCAACCAGAGCGAGACCCGCGCGCTCGGCGCCTTCGTGCTGCGCTTCGCCATGCCGGCGCTCATCTTCAAGGCGCTCGCCAGCCGGCCGCTGGCGGAGATCGCCGACATCAGGCTGATCGCGGCTTACGCCGTGGCCTCGCTGATCTCCTTCGCCTTGGTGTTCGCGCTCTATGCCGGCGGTGAGCGCCGCCGCGCGGCGATGCGGGCGTTGGGCGGTTCGGCGCCCAACAGCGGCTTCGTCGGCTATCCCGTCGCCAGCCTGCTCATCGGCCCGCAGGCGGCGATCGGCCTCGCCATGTGCATGATCGTCGAGAACATCATGACGCTCCCGCTCGGCCTGACGCTCGCCGAGAGCGGCGGCGGCGGCCGGGCGTTGCTGCTGCGCCTCGTCCGCAACCCGCTGCTGATCGCCATCGCCATCGGCGTCGCCGCCTCGCTCGCCGGCTGGCGCCCGCCCGTCCCTGTCGGGCGCGCCATCGACGTGCTCGCCGCCGCAGCCCCCGCCGCCGCGCTCATCGCCATCGGCGGCGCGCTGGTCGGCTCGCGCCTCAGCGGCGCGCTACGCGACATCGGCCCCGTGGCGGTGGCCAAGCTGGTGCTGCATCCCTTGCTGATGCTGGGGCTGACGCATCTTTTCGGCGCCGGCGACCCGCAAGTGCGGCGCGCGATGCTGGTGATGTCGAGTTCGCCGGTATTCA
>JAJYDD010000268.1 GCA_021777795.1 Pseudomonadota bacterium
GACGCTGTCGTTTCGCGTCAACGCGATGATGGAGCTTTTCGAGGAAAACCGCGAAATGGTTTTCGCCGACGATCCCGAGGCGATGCGCGAGGCGGCGCTGCGCTTCAAGCGTGACGACGCCGACCGGCGACGCATCGCCGAGGCCGGTTGGCGAAAGGCCCATGCGGGTTACAACGAGCGGCTGGTGGCGGGCTTCATCGAGGAGGCGCTGTTCCGGCGGCCGTGGTCGCGCGACTACGCCTGGCCGACGACGCTGTGGTGAGCGCGCCTCGCATCGCCGTCGTGCTCCCCCCGCGTGAGACGTTCACGCTGACGAAATCCGGCGCCGTGGCGCTCTGTGCGCGCGATTTCACCCGATTCAGCCGCTTTGCGGGGCGCATCGACGTGTTCGGCGCGGGACCGTGCCAATATGACGACGTCCCTTACTGCCCGCTGACGGGCTGGCGGCGCTGGTGGCGGCGCGACCGCGACGCCTATGCTGAGGCCGTCGCCGAGGCCGCTGCGGATCACGGGCTGATCGAGGTTCAGAACCGGCCGCACATGATGGCGAAGCTGCGCCTGTGGCTGCCGCGAGCCAAGCTCGCCTTGCATCTGCACAACGATCCCGAGGAGATGCAGGGCTCGCGCACACCCGCCGAACGTGCGCGGCTCGTAGAAGTTTGCGACGCGGTCTATTGCGTCAGCGAATTCATCCGCGACCGGTTCCTAGCCGGGGCCGCCGATCCCGAGGGCAAGGCCGTCGTTATTCCCAATGGCGCGTCCTTGCCGGCGCTTTGCGGCGAGAAGGCGCGCATCATCGCCTATACGGGCCGGCTCATCGCGGCCAAGGGCGTGGCGGAACTCCTCCGCGCGTTCGCGGCGGCCGATCTCGCGGGATGGCGCCTGGTGCTGGCCGGCGGCGATCCCGAGGGGCTGATGGCCCGGCTCGCGCCCTTAGCCGCGAATGTCGAATGGCGCGGGCAGGTCTCGCACGCCGAGGCGATGGCGCTGCTCGCCCGCGCCGAGATCGCCGCCGCGCCCTCTATCTGGGACGAACCGTTCGCGCGCGCGGCGGTGGAGGCGATGGCGCAGGGCGCGGCGCTGATCGCCAGCCGGCGCGGCGCGCTGCCGGAAGTGTGCGGGGACGCGGCCCTTTATGTCGAGCCGGCGGATATTGCCGGCTTCGCGCAGGCGATGCGGCGGCTGGCCGACGACGAAAGCTTGCGCCGTCGCCTGCAAGCAGCGGGGCGGGCGCGGGTGGCGCAGCGTTTCGAGATCGGCGAGGCGACCGCGCGGCTCGACGCCATGCGGGCGAGCCTGCTGGGCGAGGCGTAAACGGCTTGTCCGCCTGGGGCGGCCATGTTACGCGGGCATCAGGCGGGGCATAGCGCAGTCCGGTAGCGCGGAAGTTTTGGGAACTTCAGGTCGCAGGTTCGAATCCTGCTGCCCCGACCAGCCCCTTGAACGGATCGACGGGCGTTTGGCGAGGGCGTTCACGGCCATTGCGTTTGGTGATAATCAGAAAATATCTCTTGACGCTTACGCCGTTTCCGAAGATATTGGCTATAGTGGCTGCCATGCGTTCAGAGGGCGGAAACTTTCCACCAGAACAAAACAAGAACATTTGCGTCGAACCGCCCTGACGGGCGCGGCGCGGCGTTCTCGCGCAGGACGAGGCTTAACCTTTGCCCACTCTAACCGGCGTCCATCTGCTGCCCGCCACGGGCGAATTCACCTACGACCCCATCGCCTATCTCGGCCAGCGCGTGACCGAGCCCGGCCTGACGGCGATCAACGCCTACGCCGGCGGTGGAGGGACGACGGATTACACGATCGCGCTGAACCAGCTCTCAAGCCAGCACCCCGAATGCCGCACCGTCTCGCTGGTCTGCGCCTGGTTTTGCGACGGGCTGACGGCGGGGGCGTGCCACGTCTATCCGACCACCACCTATATCGGCGGAACCTTCCAGCAGGCCGGCGGCGGCGCCGACGTCTGGCGCTGCTCCTCGCTGACCCAGGCGAGCCCCGGCCTCATCCCGATGGCGACGGCGAGCGATGGAAACTTCGTCTATGCCGGCACGCCGAGCGACGCCTCGATCGTGCGCTGCCTGCGCGATCTCAAGGCGCGCGGCTTCAAGGTCGTGTTCTATCCTTTCCTGCTGATGACCGCGCCGGGGCTGCCGTGGCGCGGCGAGATCAGCTATGCGCCGGATCTCTCCAGCGCGGCGACGGCGGCGGTCGACGCTTTTCTCGGCGCGGCGGCGGCGTCTCAGTTCACGCCTGACAGCGTCAATCTGACGGTGGCCTATTCCGGCTCGGCGACGGATTGGACCTATCGCCGCATGATCCTGCATTACGCCCATCTCTGCGCGGTGGCGGGCGGGGTCGATCTGTTCGTCATCGGCTCGGAGTTGCGTGGGCTGGAGACGGTGCGCGGCCCCGCCTGGACGAAAGCCGGGACGACGGACGGCGCCGGGCATGCGGTGTGGGACTATCCCTTCGTCGCCGGGTTGACGCAGCTCGCCAGCGACGTGCGCGGATTGTTCGACGCGGCGGGGCTGACGCGCAATCTTTCTGCGCTCAACAATCTCATCGCCTATTCCGCCGATTGGTCGTGCTGGATGGGCTATCAGCACGCGGGCGAGAATGGGCAATGGCCGCACCTCGACAGTCTCTATGCGTCGCCAGCAGTGGATTTCGTCGCCTTCGACAATTACTTGCCGCTGTCCGACTGGACGACGGGGACGGGCGGGCTCGACGCGGACAACTGGCAGGCGCCGCCGCCGCAGAACTGGCCGACCGCTGCGCCTTCGACGCGCGGTTTCGGCCTCAGCGGCGCGCCCACGGTCTATTCGACCGCTTATCTGCAAGCCAATATCGAAGGCGGCGAGAAGTTCGACTGGTACTACAACGACGGCGCGAACGACGGCGCGGCTGACGACCCTCTAGGCTCCGGCCTCATCGTCTCCGCGCCGCAGGGCGACCGGGCGACGCAGACGCGCCAGACCTATTCGGCAGGTCAGCAGATTCTGGCCAACAAACAAATGCGCTGGTGGTGGGCAAACCCCCATTACGCGGTCTATGACACCGGCGCCGGTTGGACGGCGCAGGGGCCGCAGACGCCCTGGGTCGCGCAATCAAAGTCGATCCTTTTCCTCGAATACGGCGTCCCCTCGGTCGACAAGGGAACCAATCAACCAAACCTGTTCTATTCGCCTGCATCGAGCGCCAGCGGCACCCCCTATTGGTCGATCTGGACGAGCGCCTCCGGCGGCGGACTCTTGCCTTTGCGCGACGATACGATCTCGGAGATGGCGCTCGACGCAATCTACGCCTATTGGCAGGCCAACAACGCCAGCGCCGTCGGCGTCCCGATGCTCCAATGGACGTTTTCCTGTGTTTGGAACTGGGACGCGCGCCCGTTCCCGGCGTTTCCGACGTTGTCGAACGTCTGGGGCGACGCTTCGGACTGGGCCTATGGCGATTGGCAGAGCGCGGGGCGAACCCCGACGCCGCCGGCGCCGGCCTCCGCCGATCCCGCGCCAGGAACCTATCGGAATTTTCCGGCGCTTCAGACGCTTGGCTGGTCCGCGCGTGTGCGGCCGCGCTTCGCAACGGGGGTTGCCGGACATGTGAGCGGGCGAGAAAGTCGCAGACCCTCGCGGGCGCTGGCGATCTACGACATCGAGTTGAACTACAATCTGCTGCGCGCCGACGCCAACGCGGAATTGCAGGCCATCGCCGGCTTCTATGGGGAGATGGGCGGGCAGGGCGGCGCATTCTGGCTTGCGCCCCCGGGCCTCGCGGCGGCTTCCCAGCAACCGCTCGGGACCGGCGACGGCGTCACGACGACATTTCCCCTGAAGCGCAGCTTCGGCGGCTATTCCGAACCGTTGCAGGCGACCAGCGGCGTTTCGGCGGTCTATCTCAATGGCGCGCAGGCTTCGGGCTGGAGCGCGACGGCTGGCTTCTATCCGGCGATCGTCTTAGCCGCGCCGCCGGCGCCGGGCGCGGCGATCAGCGCGGATTTCGGCGTCCTGTGGCTGTGCCGTTTCGCAGAGGACGTCGCCGACCTCGAAAATTTCATGACGCTGCTCTGGCGCTGGGGAAGCGTGAAACTTCAGACCGTGAGGCCCTGATCCATGACCCATCTTCGGCAATCCGGCCTCAGCGCCGCTAACGGCGAGCGCCTCTGGTGAGCGCGCCGCCGATCTTTCCGCCGCTCGCGGGCCAAGGCTGGAGCGTGCACAAGAAGCCGACGTTCGCGACCATCGTCGCCAGCCACGTCTCGGGCCGCGAAGTGCGCGACGCTACCTACGCCAACCCGATCTGGCAGTTCGAACTGACCTTCAACGGCCTCGATGGCACGTCGAGCGGCCAATATGGCGGCCTGGGCGCGTCAAGCCTGCAAAGCCTGATGGGGCTCTATCTGCAATGCCTGGGGCAATACGCCTCGTTCCTCTACTACGACCCTAGCGATTACGCCGTCAGTTCGCAGCCATTCGGGACCGGCGACGGGACGACGACGACCTTTCAACTTCAGCGCTCGCTGGGCGGCTTTTCCGAGCCGATCACGCAACCCTTCGCACCGGCCGCGCCGACGCTGTTCCAAGTCGCGGGGGGAGTGGCCTTTTACGCGCCCAACAATCTCGTCAACTACTCGGGCGACCTCACGAACGCCGCCTGGGGCAAGGGCGGCGCGACCATCTCCAGCGGCGTCAGCGATCCCTTCGGCGGCGCGGCCGCCCAGACCGTGACCGCAACGGCGGCGAACGCTTATGTCCATCAGCAATGGGCGGTCACCGGCTCGAATTATGTCTCCTCCATGTGGGTGCGACGGCGCACTGGGTCGGGTGTCGTGAATCTCGCCGATCCCGGCGCGGACGGCGGCGCGCTCACGCTCGCGCTGTCGTCGGCGTGGCAGCGCTTTTCGATTGCCGGCGCGCCACGTTCCGGCTTCGCCTACAGTCAAATCCTGCTGACCACGAGCGGCGACTCCATCGACGTTTATGGCCCGCAGTTGGAGCAATCGCTAGCCACGTCGCCGGGGCCTTACTTCCAAACGCTGGGAACGCCCTTTCACGGCGGCCCCTGGATCACGGCGGGCGGCAGCTTGATTGACCCCAGCGCCTACGCCATCGCCGACGGCGCGGTGACGTTCGCGACCGCGCCGGCCGCCGGCGCCGCTTTGGCGTGGACGGGCTATTTCGCCTTCCTGTGCCGCTTCGATAGCGACGCTCTCGACTTCGAGCAGTTCATGGCGAACCTATGGAAGGCCAACAGCGTGAAGTTTCGCAGCTTGAGGCAACAATGAAACCGACCACACCAGCGGTTCTGGCGGCCATCGACGCCGCCCGCGCGGCGCCCGACGCCGAGATCGCCATCGCCGAATGCTTCACCTTCACCCTGGCGACTGGGATCGCCCTTGCCTGGACCAACGTCGACCTTCCCGTCATCTACAACGGGATCACCTTCTCGGCGACGGGACCGCTCGTGCAGGGCCTCAAATACAAGGGCAGCATCGGCCTCGAAGTCGACAAGCAACAGATCGTCATCGCCGCGCGACCCACCGACCTCATCTCCGGCAATCCCGTTCTCAACGCCATTCGCGAGGGCGCTTTCGACGGCGCCACCGTGCAACGCGACCGCGTGTTCCTCACCGCGATCGGCGGCGCGGCGATCGGCGGCGTGACGATGTTTCACGGCCGAGTGTCGACGGTCGATCATGTCGGGCGCACGCAAGCGCAGATCACCGTCGCCAGCGATCTCGTGATCCTCGACTACGACATGCCGCGCAATATCTATTCGCCGACCTGCGTGCACACGCTTTACGATTCCGGCTGCGGCGTGATCCGT
>JAJYDD010000269.1 GCA_021777795.1 Pseudomonadota bacterium
GAAAACGACGCGCGGCGTGCGGCGCGTGGTCCAGGGCGAGGCCGACGCGCAATTCCTGCTGCGCCCCGGCTTCGTTGAAGCGCTGAAGCTGTTGCCCAAATATGGCCTTTCGTTCGACATCTGCATCTATCACCCGCAGATGGCGGCGGCGTTGGAGGTCGTGCGCCGCTGCCCGGAAGTGAGCTTCGTGCTCGACCATATCGGCAAGCCGGCGATCAAGGAGGGCCTCGTCGAGCCCTGGCGGGCTGAAATCGCGCAGATGGCGCGGCTGCCCAATGTCGTCTGCAAGCTCTCGGGGCTCATCACCGAGGCCGCGCATGACGCCTGGACCCCGGCGCAGTTGCAGCCCTACATCGACCATGTGGCGGAGAGTTTCGGCCCCGACCGCATTCTCTATGGCGGCGATTGGCCGGTGGCGAAGTTGGCGGGCGACTATCTGCAATGGCTGACGACGCTGGAGGCGGCGACGGCGTACTTTTCCCCAGAGGAACGGCGCAAGCTGTTTCGCGACAACGCCAAGCGGGTCTATCGGCTTTAGCGGACGGGGCCCGTTCAGCCCTCGGCCTGCGGGTCGACGAGCCGGTGCAGGCGGTCGGCGGCGGCGCAGGCGAAACGCAGCCACATCGCCCGCCGCGTCGCCGGCGCCAGCGGATGCGGCTCGGGATCGCGCAGGATCGCCGCGCCGAAACGGTCGGCCAGGATGAGCCCAGCCTCCTGCGGCATGATCTCGGCCGGCGTCGCCTCGGAAATCGCGAAATAGAGCCGGTCGCAATGGGCGGCGTAATCGCGCCATTTGCGGTCGGCGCGGAAGTCGGCGACGCTGGATTTGACCTCGACGATGAGGATCGTCCCATCGCCGGCGAGCGCCACGATGTCGGCGCGGCGGCCGTCGCTCAAAGCCAGTTCCGTCACCGTCGAAAGCCCCTGGGCGCGCAGCAGGCGCCGGACGCCGCGCGCAATGCCCAGCGCCGCCTCCGATTGCCGGCCATCGACCCAAGCGACAGTCACCGCGCGGCGTCCTCCAGAATCATCGCGGCGCCCTTTTCCGCGATCATCAGCGTCGGGGAATTGGTGTTGCCCGAGGTGATGAGCGGCATCACCGAGGCGTCGGCGATTCGCAACCCCTGCAAGCCTTGCACGCGCAGCCGGCCATCGACAACCGCGTTGCGGTCGTCCGGCCGACCCATGCGCGCGGTGCCGACGGGGTGGAAGATCGTCGTGCCGATGTCGGCGGCGGCGGCGGCAAGCTCCGCCTCGCTGAGCAGATGCGCTCCCGGCAGATATTCCACCGGCTTGTAGCGCGCCAGCGCCGGCGCGGCGGCGATGCGGCGCGAGAGCCGGATCGAATCGGCGGCGACGCGGCGGTCGGCCTCCTCGGAGAGGTATCGGGGCTGGATGACCGGCGGCTCGCGCGGATCGGCGCTCGCCGCGTGGACGAAGCCGCGGCTCGCCGGCCTGAGGTTGCACACACTGAGCGTCACGGCGGGGAAAGCGTGCAGGGGATCGCCGAATTTCGGCAGCGACAAAGGCTGCACATGGAACTCGACGTTCGCCGTCTCGTAATCGGGCGAGGATTTGGCGAAAATGCCGAGTTGCGAGGGCGCCATCGTCAGCGGCCCGCGCCGGTTCAGCGCGTAATCAAGGCCCATAAGCGCGCGCTTGCGCAACGACTGGAACTCGACATTGAGGGTTTTGGCGCCCTCGATGCGGAAGATCGTGCGCAGTTGCAGGTGGTCCTGTAAATTCTCGCCGACGCCCGGCGATTCGTGCCGCACCTCTATTCCTAGCCGGCGCAGAACCTCGGGCCGCCCGACGCCGGAAACCTCCAACAGATGCGGCGTGCCGATGGCGCCGGCGCAGAGCGCCGTCTCGCGGGCCTGGCCTGTGACCACGCGCCCCTGCGCCTCGTATTCGACGCCGGTGACGCGCGTCCCGTCGAACAGCAGGCGCCGCGCCGTCGCGCCGGTGACGAGCCTGAGATTGGGGCGGCCGAGCACGGGCTTGAGGAAGGCTTTGGCGGCGCTGACGCGCAAGCCCCGGCGCTGGTTGACCTCGAAATAGTCGCTGCCCTCGTTGTCGCCGCCGTTGAAGTCGGAGATCTTGGGGATGCCGATCTCCTCGGCCGCGTCGCGCACCGCGTCGAGAATGTCCCAGGCGATGCGCGGCCGCTCGACCCGCCATTCCCCGCCCGCGCCATGCAGCGTGCGCCGCCCGGCCCAATGGTCCTCGTGGCGCAGAAAACAGGGCAGCACGTCGTCCCAGCCCCAGCCGTCGAGGCCGAACTGGCGCCAGCCGTCATAGTCGCGCGCCTGGCCGCGCATGTAGATCATGCCGTTGATGGCCGAGGAGCCGCCGATGACGCGGCCTCTGGGATAGGCGATGTCGCGGCCGTTGAGCCCCGGCTCCGGCGCGGTGCGGAACCGCCAGTCCGAGCGCTTGTGGCCGATGGCGTAGAGATAGCCGGCAGGGATATGCAGCCATATCCAGTTGTCGCGGCCGCCAGCCTCCAGCAGCAGCACCTTGTTGCGGGGATCGGCGCTGAGCCGGTTGGCCATCAGGCAGCCGGCGGAGCCCGCGCCAACGACGATATAATCGTAAAATTCCGTCATGCCTCCACCGCCCAGCAGGCGACCTCCCGGCCTTGTTTGTGGGCCAGCGCGGGCCGCTCGCGCCGGCAAATATCCAGCGCCTGCGGGCAGCGCGGATGGAAGGCGCAGCCCGCCGGCGGATCAATCGGCGACGGCGGCTCGCCAATCACAGGCGCGCGCGGCTTTCGCGCATCCGGGTCGGCGACCGGCGTCGCCGCCACCAGCGCCCGCGTATAGGGGTGCAAGGGGGTCTCGAACAACCTCGCTTTTGCGCCGATCTCCACCGCCGCGCCGAGATAGATCACCATCACCTCGTCGGCGATGTGGCGCACCACCGAGAGGTCGTGGCTGACGAAGACATAGGCGAGATCGAGCGTCTCCTGCAATTCGGCGATCAGGTTCAAGACCTGGGCGCGGATGGAGATGTCGAGCGCCGAGACCGGCTCGTCGAGCACCAGGATTTTGGGCTTGAGCATCAGCGCGCGGGCGATGGCGATGCGCTGGCGCTGACCGCCGGAGAACATATGCGGATAGCGGTGATAGAACTCGGGCCGCAGGCCGACGGCCTCCATCATCGCCCGCGCCGCCTCGCGACGCGCGGAGCCGGAAAGCTTGGTGTTGACGAGCAGCGGCTCCTCCAGCGCGCGGCCGATCTTCTGGCGCGGGTTGAGCGAGCCATAGGGGTTCTGGAACACCATCTGCACATCGCGCCGCAGCGCCCGCCAGCGCGCGCCGCCCGCGCCCGCGACATCGACGCCCTCGATGAGGAGCGCGCCTGCGGTCGGACGCTCGATCAACGTCAACAGCCGCGCCAGCGTCGATTTGCCGGAGCCGGATTCGCCGACCACCGCCAGCGTGCGGCCTTTCTCAAGCGAGAACGACACCTCGCGCAGCGCCCGCAGCCGCGCCTTGGCGCGAAACAGCCCGCGCGAGACCGGATAATCGCGGCTCAAGCCGCGCGCTTCAAGCACGGCGGTCATGCGACGTCCTCGGCGTTGGCGAGCGGGGCAAGACAGCGCGCGTGGCCGAGCGCCGCGCTCTGCACGGGCGGCGGCGCGGCGCGGCAGGCGGCGAAGGCAAAGTCGCAGCGCGGCGCGAACAGGCAACCGCTCGGCCGGTCGAACTGGCCGGGCACGACGCCGCGAATGGCCGGCAGGCGGCGATGCGTCGCGCGCTCCGGCAGCGCCGCCAGCAACGCGGCGGTATAGGGGTGATGGGGATCGCTGAACAAGGCGCGCGTCGCGTTGGCCTCCACCTGCTGTCCCGCGTATTGCACGATGACGCGCTCGGCCGTCTCCGCCACCACGCCCATGTCGTGGGTGATGAGCACCAGCGCCATGCCCGTCTGTTGCTTGAGCCTGAGCAGCAGATCGAGGATCTGGGCCTGCATGGTCACGTCGAGCGCGGTGGTCGGTTCGTCGGCGATGAGGAGTTTTGGGCCGCAGGCGAGCGCCATCGCGATCATCGCGCGCTGGCTCATGCCGCCGGAAAGCTGATGCGGGAAAGCGCTGAGCCGCCGCTCGGGATCGGGGATGCCGACCTCGCGCAAAAGCGCGATCACCCGCGCCTTGCGCTCCGGCCGCGTCAGTTTCAGATGCGCCTTTAGCGCCTCGCCGATCTGGAAGCCGATGGTGAAACACGGGTTGAGCGACGACATCGGCTCCTGAAAGATCATCGCCATGTCGCGCCCGGCGAGCCCGCGCCGGGCGCGCGCGCTCATCGTCAGGAGATCGTGGCCGTCGAAGCGCATGACGTCGGCGCTGACTTCGGCCTGCGCCGGCAACAGGCCCATCACCGCCAGCATCGCCACCGATTTTCCCGAGCCGGACTCGCCGACGATGGCGAGCGCCTCATTGTGGTTGACGCTCACATCGACGCCATCGACGGCGGTGAAGGCGCCGCGCCGGGTGGGGAAACGGACGGTGAGGTTGCGCACTTCCAGCAGCGCCATCATCCCCTCCGCATCTTCGGGTCGAGCGCGTCGCGCAAACCGTCGCCGGTGAGGTTGATGGCGACGACGGTGACGAGGATGGCGAGGCCCGGCAAAGTGACGATCCAGGGATCGGAACGGATGAATTCGCGCGCGTCGGCCAGCATCGCGCCCCATTCCGGCGTCGGCGGCTGCGCGCCGAGGCCGAGGAAGCCGAGGCCCGCCGCCTCAAGAATCGCGTCCGAGACGCCGAGCGCCGCCTGCACGATGAGCGGCGCGAGGCAGTTCGGCAAGACCGACGTCAACGCCAGCCGCAGCCGCCTGACGCCGGCGACGCGGGCCGCCGTCACATAATCCTTGGCGAGTTCGCCCAGGGCCGCGGCGCGCGTCACCCTCACATAGCGCGGCAGGCCGACGACGGTGACGGCGACGATGGTGTTGACGAGACTCGGCCCCAGAATGGCGACGATGACGATGGCCAGCACCAGACTCGGCGTCGCCATGATGACATCCATCAGCCGCGTGACGACGACGTCGACCAGCGAGCCCGCCATCGCCGCCGCCAGCCCCAGCGCGACGCCGATGACGAAGGCGAAAGCCATCACCGAGACGCCGATAAACAACGAAATGCGCGCGCCGAATATGATGCGCGACAGCATGTCGCGCCCATCGCCATCGGTCCCGAGCGGAAAGCGCCAGCTTCCCCCCGCCCAGACGGGTCTGGCGCGCACGAAATCGCGGAACTGCTCGATCGGCGAATGGGGCGCCAGAACATCGGCGCCGAGCGCGGCGAGTACGATGAGCGCCAGCACGACAAGCCCGATCAGCGCGCCGCGATTCTCCGCATAGGCCGAAGCGAAAGCGGCCAAGCGCGAGGGCGGGGCCGACACGTATTCCTGCGCGACGTCAGCGGGCATGGCGGATGCGCGGGTTGATGAGGCCGTAGACGAGATCGACCATGAGATTGACGAGGATGACGACGCCGGAAACCAGCAGCACGCCGCCTTGCAGGGCGGGATAATCGCGACGGAAGATCGACTGGATGAGCCAGGAGCCGACGCCGGGCCAGGAGAAGATGTTCTCCGTCAGCACCGCGCCCGCCATCAGCCCGGAGATCGACAAGCCGATGACGGTGACGACCGGCAGCGCCGCATTGCGCAGCGCGTGCAGGCCGACGACGCGCAACGGCGACAGCCCTTTCGCGCGCGCCGTGCGCACGTAATCCTCGCTCAACACCTCCAGCATCGCCGAGCGCGTCATGCGCGCGATGATGCCGAGCGGCACGGTGCCAAGCACGAT
>JAJYDD010000270.1 GCA_021777795.1 Pseudomonadota bacterium
GAAAGGTTCGAAATGTCCGGTCCGGCGGCCATGGAACCCAGAGATTCAGATTCGTCGCCCGCGCACCAGACCCTAAAAACCCGGTGAGTCAATTCGCCGCAACCGTCACACCCCCTGAGCAATTACCATCCGGGGACGATTCCGAAAGCATAAGCCTAGTTACCTCAAATATTTCTCTTGCCGGCCTGTCGTTTATTTCATCCTCTAGTATGCTGCGTTTCATTTCTGCAATCTCTCTTGCAGTTGTCATCTGTCCATACATCTCTATATTTTCTAAAAGGTGCATAATTTCTTTACGTGGCTTGTGGGTTCTCCCGTTTTTCAGCACGCCTACTGCGTGATTATAAAATTCCCAAGCTACTAAGTCGGCGGCTTGTAGCGGGCGTACTTTATGCGAGTTCATAAAAGAAATGCCAACAAGTTGTGGCGGTCGTTTAATCTGCTGGTATATGTAGAACACACCTTCATTTTCCCTCCGACGATGCGGTCTATCGTCAAAAACGAAAGACATTTTCGGATCAAAGGTGCGATTTCTGGCCCAATTTATCGAACGGTCAAAGCACGCACGTACAGCATAGCCTTCAGGGTCACCGAATATGACTTTGTATTCTCCAGTAAACTCGGCCTCCCATTCTTTTCTCACGCAAGCGAAACCATACGCACTTACGTGCGAGTTGATTATGGTTTCTTGTAGCTGATGGCAGAAATAGTCGGTTTCCACACGCGACCACCCTGCAAATTCCCCATCGCTTTTGAAGCAGTCGGTCATGTGGAACCGTTTAATCGGCGGTTTTAACCCGTCCAGTGGATGCTCTAAGTGCGACGCCCACATCGCATCCAAAGACTGCATTTCTGGCTCAGTACCAACAATTCCTGCCATGACGACCACATCGGAAGTTTCGTGCGTTCCGCTATCGTCAAAATAGGCATTTATCATCGCGAGAACTCCGCGCCCTTCAGCGCCGGGAGTGAGAAGAGAGAACAACTCTCGAATCGGTATTAGCTGGCCCATCATAGCACCGCCTGTCCGCGGATGCTACGCGAAGTATAACATTCCCACTATTTTCCGCCCTTAGTATAAATCCGCCGCAGCGCGGCCGAAGCTTACCTTACTCCTCCTCGCCGAAGCGATCCGCCACCAGCGTGGCCAGCGCGTCGAGCGCCTCCCGCGCCTGACGCCCGCGCGCGGCGACGGTGATCGTCGAGCCGAGGCCCGCGCCCAACGTCAATATCCCCATGATCGAATCGCCGCCGACAGTCTCGCCGCAACGCGTCACGCTGATCTCGGCGTCGAAACGATCGACGCATTGCACGAACTTGGCTGTCGCCCTCGCGTGCAGGCCCTTGCGGTTGACGATTTTAAGGTCCCGCGCCTCGGCGCCCGCCAAATTCGGCGGCGGCGGACAGGGGCGGCCCTCCTCGTCGATCTCTTCTATCATTTGGAGGTCAAAACCTTACTGGCGACCGTGATATACTTGCGGCCCGCGTCGCGCGCCTCGATGACAGCGTGATCGAGGTCGGTTGAATCGCGCAGCGTCGCGAGCTTGATGAGCATCGGCAGATTGATGCCGCAGATAACCTCGATGCGGCCGCCCTCCATCGCAGAGATGGCGAGATTGGAGGGCGTGCCGCCGAACATGTCGGTCAGCAGCACGACGCCGCTGCCATCCTGCACGCGCTGCGCCGCCTCCAAAATGTCGGAGCGGCGCTGCTCCATATCGTCCTCGGGGCCGATCGCGATCGTTTCGAACTGCGATTGCGCCCCCACCACATGCTCCAGCGCGGCGCGAAAACCCTGCGCGAGCTGCCCGTGGGTCACCAAGACCATTCCTATCATATACGCTTCACCAACGGTGGCCCACCACGCCCATCGACGCATTTATGGCATCATCGACGCAACTATGACGTCATCGACACAAGGGCCGCATTTTTGTGCGCTGCGGCGCAATGATCAAGCGAAAACCGCGTCGTCGTTAACGTTTTTTCGCCACCGTGGCCCGTCCAGTCGCGACAGCGCAGACAATATAGCCGAAACGCCATCGTCAAGTCCCGGCGAAAGGTCGAGGCGCAGGCGCGGCAGCGCGAGGCCGCCGAGCGTGGCGTAGCGATCGGAGGCCTCGGGCATGCGCGGCGGCGGGCGACCGCGCTCGGCGAGATCGACGATGAGCCGCAGCACTGCGCGCGGCTCGTGCGGCGCCTCGATAAGGCCCTCGCTGCGGCGTTCGCACAGGCCCGCTAATTGTGCGCGCCCTTGCGCGATAAGCCGCCCATTTACGGCTTCCAGCCAAATCCGGTCGTCGGCGACCAACGCCGCAAATCCGCCCTCGCGCCGGACCCGATCGATGAGCGCCAGCGCCAGCAGGCTCTTGCCGGCGCCCGAGGCGCCGCGCAGCAGCACGCCACGCTCGCCGACGAGCAAAGCGGTGGCGTGAATGGCGCCGCTCACGGGCAAGCCGGCAAGTCGACGACGAATCTGGCGCCGGCGCCGTGGCGCGGCGCATCTTCCTCGTCGGCCGCAACGCTTTCCGCGCCCGGCGGCAACGGCCGGTTTTCGGCCCGCAGCCGGCCGGAATGGGCCTGTACGATCTGACGCGAGATTGAAAGGCCGAGGCCGGAATTCTCGCCGAAGCCCTCGCTGGGGCGGTCGGTGTAGAAACGTTCGAAAATGCGCTCCAGCGCGTGATCGGGGATGCCCGGCCCATCGTCCTCGACGACGATCTCCACCCACTCGCGCTGGTCGCCGGCGCGCCGCAACGCGACCCGCACCTCGCCGCCGGGCTCGGAGAACGAGCAGGCGTTGTCGACGAGATTGGTGATGACTTGGGCGAGGCGCGAATCGTGACCCATGACGAAATAATTCGCGGGACCGCCATCGGCGGCGGGTTCGACCGTCAATTTGAGCGCGACGCCGCGGCTGCGCGGACTGTCGGCGAGCATGGCGACGACCGCGCGCACGAGCTGGGCGACATCGACCGGCGCTGAATCGACGCGCGCCATCTCGGCGTCAAGCCGCGAGGCGTCGGAAATGTCGGAGATCAGGCGGTCGAGCCGGCGCACGTCGTGCTGCATGATCTCCATCAGGCGCAGGCGCGACGGCTCGCTCTTGACGCGTGGCAACGTCTCGACGGCGCTGCGCAGCGAGGTCAGCGGGTTCTTCAATTCGTGCGCGACGTCGGCGGCGAAGCTCTCGATGGCGTCGATGCGGCCGTACATCGCCTGCGTCATCTCGCCGAGCGCGCGCGAAAGATGGCCGATTTCGTCGCTGCGGTCGGTGAAATCGGGGATCTGCTGGCGCGACTTGATGCCGCGCCGGACCCGCTCGGCGGCGTCGGCGAGCTTGCGCACCGGCTCACCGATGGTGTTGGCGAGCGACAGCGACAGCACCAGCATGACGCCGGCGATGACCAGGAAGAAGCGCAGCAGCCCCCAGCGCTCGCTGGCGATCACCTTGTCGATGTCGCCGCCCCGGGTGGAGAGCACCAAAGCGCCGCGCACCGCCGCGCCGCGCTGGATCGGCACACCGACGGAGACGATGGTTTCGCCGGTGGCGTTGACGCGGGTCATCGCGGAGGTTTTGGCGTGCAACGCGCGCGCCACCTCCGGCAACGCCATGCCGTTTGTCGACCAGCGATAATTCGGCTGCAAGGCTTCCGGGCCGCGAAAGGCGACGCGCAGCGAATCCCATAGCCGTTCAAGGAAGGTGGTGTCCTCGGTGGCGGCGTCGGCGGCTTCGCTGCGCGCGTTGCGGGGGCTCAAGGTCTGCGAATCCAGCAGCATGTGCCCAGTCGAATCGAAGATGCGCGCGCGGGTGTGGGTCGGCGTAACGAGGCGGTGCAGCACTGGCCCGATGCGCTCGGGATTGATCGAGAACACCAGCGAATCGTCGTCGCGCGCCGGCGAGGAATCGCCGGGGGAGAGATCGAGCAGCTTGTCGGGATCGACGAGCAGCGAATCGGTGTCGACCGCCGCGGAAGCGGCGATCGCGGCGGCGATGATGTCGGCCTGGGTGGTCAGGCTCTGCGTGCGCGCCTGGATAATGTCGGCGCGAAAATGGTTGAGCAGCAGGAAGCCGATCACCAAGGCGACGAGGCCGCCGAGGTTCAACGTAACGATGCGCCGCGTAAGCGACGAGGAGACGTTCGACTCCAGCATCCGGCGCAGCCGCCAGAGTCGCAGCCGCAGCCGCGATTTGCGCCACCGCGCCGCAACCGATGTGTTTTGCGTCGGACGAAATTCCAAATTCATCGCGTCGGGCCGCCGCCGTTTACGCCTCGCGGAACCGGTAGCCGACGCCGTACAAGGTCTCGATCATTTCGAAATCCGGCTCCACCACCTTGAACTTCTTGCGCAGGCGCTTGATGTGGCTGTCGATGGTGCGGTCGTCGACATAGACCTGATCGTCATAGGCCGCGTCCATCAGGGCGTTGCGGCTCTTGACCACGCCGGGGCGCGTCGCCAGCGCCTGGAGGATGAGGAACTCGGTGACGGTCAGCGTGACGGGCGTGCCGTCCCAGGTGCAGGTGTGGCGCTCCGGGTCCATCTTGAGGCGGCCGCGTTCGAGGATTTTGGCCTCGGTCTCCTTCTGCGCGGCGGCGTCCTTGGGGTTGGCGCGGCGCAGGATGGTCTTGACGCGCTCGACCAGCAGGCGCTGCGAGAACGGTTTGCGAATGAAATCGTCGGCGCCCATCTTGAGGCCGAACAATTCGTCGATCTCCTCGTCCTTCGAGGTCAGGAAGATGACCGGCAGATCGGACTTCTGCCGCAGGCGGCGCAAGAGCTCCATCCCATCCATGCGCGGCATCTTGATGTCGAAGATGGCGAGATCGGGGGGATTGGCCTTCAGACCGTCGAGGGCGCTGGCGCCATCGGTGTAGGTCTGGACGCGGAAGCCCTCCGCCTCCATCGACAGGGAGACGGAAGTGAGGATATTGCGATCGTCATCGACCAGCGCGATTGTCGGCATCTGCATTCACCCGGTTCGGTCGCCCCCAAATCCCGGGGACTTAAGGGACGGCGCGTCATTTCCCCGCATCGGGGCCGAAATTTGACGTTTCTAGGACGGCTTGTTCCTGTAACGCGGATCGAGGCGGTTTGGCTTGCCCCTTTCGACAGAAAATAGTCGTATTCCCGAAATTTTCAACGATTGGCCAGAATTTAGTCGAAAAGGAGCGCGCTTGAACGATCAATCTGCCGCCCACGCCGCCGCCCGACGCGACGCCAAACGCCTGCTGCGTCTCTCCCGCACCGGCGCGCTGGCGACCTTGGACGGCGGCGTACCTTTGACGACCCTGGTCGGGGTCGCCAGCGATTGGGACGGCGCGCCGCTGTTCCTGATGTCTGAGCTGTCCCGCCATACCCGCAATCTCGACGCCGATCCCCGCGTCTCCCTGCTGCTGACCAGCATGGGCGGTGGCGGCGATCCGCTCAACCACCCGCGCCTCACCCTCAACGGCGTCGTGCGCGCCCGCCCGGGCGAGGACGGACGCGCCCGCTACGTGCAGCGCAATCCCAAGGCCAAGCTCTACGTCAGCTTCACCGATTTTTCCCTGCGCCGGCTCGACGTCGAGCGCGTGCATTTCAATGGCGGCTTCGGCCGGGCCGACGCGCTGACGGTCGCCGACCTGATGACGCCCGGCGACCCCGCCGCGCTGCGCGAGGCCGAAGCGGCGCTGCTCGCCAAAGCCGGCGCGCTCGGCGAGGCTGTTCTGGCAAAGCTCGCGGGCGGCGGACGGCGGGTGTGGCGCCCGGTCGGCCTCGACGCGGAAGGGCTCGATCTCGGCGCGGGCGGGCTTGCGGCGCGCGTCGAGTTC
>JAJYDD010000271.1 GCA_021777795.1 Pseudomonadota bacterium
TTCCACGGCCGCCCCTCGGCGACCCAGGCGCCCAACCCCAAGGACGCCAGCAAGACCATCGACGCGCCCTATAACGCCGCCAATTCCACCGGCTCCAACCTCGGCCCGACCTCGCAAAAGCTGATCGACCGGGTGAAGGCGACGATAGCGGCCGACCGTACAATGGGGCTCAAGGGCGCCGTTCCCGCCGATGCGGTGACGACCTCCGCCTCCGGGCTCGATCCCGACATCTCGCCGGCTTATGCGCTGGCGCAGGTCGGCGCGGTGGCGGCGGCGCGGGGGGTGGCGGGCGACAAGCTGCGCGCGCTGGTCGAGGCCCATATCGAGCGCCCGGCGCTCGGCTTCATCGGCGAGCCGCGCGTCAATGTGCTGGCGCTCAACCTCGCGCTTGACCAGGGTCTTGCGGGCGAGGCGGCGAAATAATTCAGGGGCGCAGGAACATGTCGCCGTCGCGGGGCGCGACCGTGAACGCGCGGGCGCGTTTTCCCGAAGCGGCGCTAATGCGCTCTTCTTTGAACTTCACTTCCGCCGGCGCCCCTTCCGGCGGATTGAACACCGCCGAGCCATGTTCGAATTCGCGCCGAACCGCGGTGGCGCCGTTGGGATGGCGCGGCGGTTCTTTCGGTCGCCCCAGGCGCGCGCTCCAGAACGGATACCAGTCCTGCGTGAGGTCGATATTGCCGGGATTGCGGTCCGCGTAGAGCACGTAGCCGTTGGACATCGTGAGCGACAGGGTCGTGACCTCGCGTATCCGGGCCAGGTCGCCGCGAGGTTGCGCAGCGGTCGGCCGGCCTTCCAGCAAAGTAAACGCCGGCTTGTGCAGATGCGTGGCCGCCCAGGCGAAATCCGCCGCAGCCGTGCGCCAGCTCAGGAAATAGGGGGCGCCGAAGCCCTCCATGAAGAGGCCGTTCAGATAGCGGCCCGATTTCGTCGGGCGGTTCTGGTTGGTGTTGCCGACGAGGATCGCGGATTCGCCGACGGCCGCGCGCACCTTGGCGATGAGCTGCGTGCGAAATTCGCCATTGGGATCAATGGGGTCGTCGGCAAGGTTCTCGTTCCACCAGTCGAACATGCAGCCATCGAAGACGCCGGTGGCGATCAATGCCTTGCAATGGGCGGCGATGGCGGCCTGCGTTTCGGGCTTGCGATAGTCGAGAAAAAACTGATTGCCGCGCATCGCTGAGCCGGTGTGAACCCTTTCGCCGGCCGCGTCGCGCAACCAGAACGGCGAATCCTCGGGCAGCCAGTCGCCCCGGACATTGCGATAGGAGATCGAGGCCAGCGCGATGAAATGCGGATTGAGCGCTTGTATCCGGGCGCGCCGGGCGCGCGCGGTCTCGACGCTTTTCGGGTTGAAAGACACGGACAGCGCCGTGCGCGGCGTTGCGGGCCTCAGTCCCAGGGCGTTAAAGGTGACGAAGACGAGATCACGCTGCGCCGCCGCAGCTTCCGCGATCTTGGACGCCGGCCCTGCGGCGCCGGCGAGATTTTCGGCGTCCCCCCAGGCCTCATAGACCGAAGGGAAGGAACGGCTTGCGATGCGGTCAGCGACAGTTTCGTCGGCGAGCGCGCCGCCGGTTAGGGCGGCGAGCGCGCAGACCATCCATAAGGCTCGCATTTGACCCCCCGAGCGCGTGATCGGCACGGGAGCTAATCCGCGATTCCGGCGCGGACGTGGCCGAATCAGGCGCCCATTTCGGCGTGGAAGGCCGTGATGCGCGGCGCTATCTCGGCGCGGAACTTCGAGCCGTTGAACACGCCGTAATGGCCGACGCCGAGTTGCAGATAGTGCCGCTTGCGCTCCGCCGGCAGGTTGGCGCAGAGTTCGTGCGTCGCGAAAGTCTGACCGACGCCGGAAATGTCGTCCTTCTCGCCCTCCACCGTCATCAAGGCGCAGCGGCGGATCGCTTTGGGGTCGACGAGCTGGCCGCGATGGCGCATCTCGCCCTTGGGAAGCTGGTGGCGCACGAACACCGTCTCGATCGTCTGCATGTAATATTCGGCGGTCAGATCCATGACGGCCAGATATTCGTCATAGAACTCGCGGTGTTTCTCGGCGGAATCGCCGTCGCCCTGGACGAGATGGCGAAACATGTCGAAATGGGCGGTGACATGGCGGTCGATGTTCATCGCCATGAAGCCGGAAAGCTGGAGATAGCCGGGATAGACCTGCCGGCCGAAGCCGGGATAGGGGAACGGCGCGGTTTGCAGGCAGTTTTCGCGGAACCATTCGACGCCGCGCTTCTCGGCGAGTTGGTTGACGGCGGTCGGGCTCTTGCGTGTGTCGATGGGGCCGCCCATCAACGTCATCGAGGCCGGCGTGTCCGGGTCTCCCTCGGCCTCCATCAGCGAGACGGCGGCGAGCAGCGGCACCGCCGGCTGGCAGACGCCGAGCGTATGCGTCCCCGGCCCAAGCTCATGCAGCATGTCGCGCAGGTAATCGATGTAATCGTCGAGATCGAAGCGCCCGAGCGCAAGCGGGATCATGCGCGCGTCGGCCCAATCGGTGATGTAGACGCGGTGCGTGGGCAGGAAGGCCTCGACCGTGCCGCGCAGCAGCGTCGCGTAATGACCCGACATTGGCGCGACGATCAGCAGCTTGGGCTGCGCCTCGTGGCCAGGGATCGTCGGCCGCACGAAATGCAAGAGATTGCAGAACGGCCGCGCCCACACCACCTCCTGCAACACCTCGTGCTCGACGCCGTCGACGGTCGTTTTGTTGAGGCCGAAGATCGGTTTGCCGTAGCGGCGCGTCATGCGCTCGAACAATTCCGCCCCGGCGGCGACGTTGCGGCCGAACGGCGTCGCCGACAGCGGATTGAAGGGGTTGCGGAACATGAAATGGGCGGCGTCGGAGAAGGCGCGCGCCGGGACGAGGGCGGCGTGGGCCATCTCGTAGAGCTGATATTGATAGGCGGTGTTCAGCAAAATGACGCTCCCGCGTTCCCCGGCTAAGGCCGATTTGACATCGAACATAAGGTTCGCATGGGAACGATACAATCCACTTTTTGGGCTAGGCGCCTATGCCTTGGGCGGAAAACGCCAATATGTGACAAATTCTCCTCTTTTCGACCCCCAACCGCCTATTGCGCCATCGCCTGAGCCAGGGTCTCGTAAGAGCGCAGCCGCGCCGCGTGATCGTAGATCGCCGCCGCGACGATGAGTTCGTCGGCGCCGGTTTCGGCCTGGAAGCTGCGCAATTGTTCGCCGACTTCAGGCCCGGTCCCGACAAAGGCGCAAGACATCATGCGCGACACATGCGCCTTCTCCGGCGGCGTCCAATAGGTCTCGATGTCGTCGATGGGCGGCCGCAGCCGGCCGCGCGTGCCGCGCACCAGATTGACGAAGCTCTGCTGGGCCGAGGTGAACAGCCGGCGCGCCTCGAGCGTCGTATCGGCGGCGACCACGTTGCAGCCGACCATCGCATAGGGCCGGTCGAGTTGCTCGGAGGGCTCGAAACGCTCGCGATAGATCGCCAGCGCCTCTAGCAGGTGCTCGGGCGCGAAATGCGAGGCGAAGGCGAAGGGCAGGCCTAGCATCGCCGCAAGTTGCGCGCCGAACAGGCTGGAGCCCAGAATCCACAACGGCACCTTGAGCCCCGCGCCCGGCACCGCTCGCACCCGCTGCTCGGGGCCGGCTTCCGCGAACAAAGCCTGCAACTCCATTACATCGCGCGGGAACGTCTCGGCCGCCTCGGGCGAACGGCGCAGCGCGCGCAACGTGAATCCGTCCGTGCCCGGCGCGCGGCCGAGGCCGAGATCGACGCGGCCGGGATAGAGCGCTTCCAGCGTGCCGAACTGCTCGGCGATGATGAGCGGCGCATGGTTGGGCAGCATGACGCCGCCGGAGCCGACGCGAATGTGGCTGGTGCCGCCGAGCACATAGCCGATCGCCACGGAAGTCGCGGCGCTGGCGATGCCGATCATGTTGTGGTGCTCGGCGAGCCAGAAGCGGTTGTAGCCCCAGCGCTCGGCGTGGGCGGCCAGATCGCGCGAGCGGCGCAGCGCGTCGCCGGGCGTGGCGCCCTCGGGCACGGGGGCGAGATCGAGAATCGAGAGAGGAATGTTCGGCATGGCCCTTAAATTGAGGCGCGAGGGCCGAAGCGCAAGCGGGTCGCCGCAGGATTTGGCGGCGACCCGAGCGTCGGGCGCCCAAAAACCAGGCGCCAACCCCGGCCGCGCCGCCGCAGGCGCTGGCATAACGCTTGCTGTCGTGGAGAGGCGACAAACGGCGGAGCGTCATGGCGACGGCAGGCAATCTAGAACTCGTGAAGCTTTCGAAGCGCTACGGCGCCTCGCTGGCGGTGGAGGACATCGATCTTCGCGTGCCCGCCGGCGCCTATTGCTGTCTGCTCGGCCCCTCGGGCTGCGGCAAAACCTCGACGCTGCGCATGATCGCCGGCCATGAGAGCGTCACCTCGGGCGACATTCTGCTGGCCAACGTCAATGTCACCGACTTCGCCCCCGCCAAGCGCGGCACGGCGATGATGTTCCAGAGCTACGCGCTGTTTCCACATCTGACGTGCCTCGACAATGTCGCCTTCTCGCTGAAGATGCGCGGCGTCGACAAGGCCGCACGGCGGGCGAAAGCGATGGAGTTCCTGGACCTCGTCGCGATGTCGCAATATGCGGAGCGGGTGCCGGGGCAGCTTTCCGGCGGCCAGCAGCAGCGCGTCGCGCTCGCGCGCGCCCTCATCACCGAGCCGCAGGTGTTGTTGCTCGACGAGCCGCTGTCGGCGCTCGACACGTTCCTGCGCGTGCGTATGCGCATCGAGCTGAAGCGGTTGCAGTTGAAGCTCGGCATTCCCTTCATCCACGTCACCCACGGGCAGGACGAGGCGCTGGCGCTGGCCGATCTCGTCGTCGTCATGAACAAGGGCAAGATCGAGCAGGCGGGCTCGGCGCGCCAAGTGTTCGAGACGCCGGCGACCGAATTCGTGGCGCGATTCCTCGGCGGCCACAATGTCATCCGCACGCCCGGCGGCCTCATCGCCGTGCGCGCCGACCGCACGCGCCTGGCGCGCAACGGCGACGCGGCCATGCTGCCGGCGACCGTCACCGGCGTCGAATATCAGGGCGCGAGCTACGCCATCGCGCTCGAAGGCGCGGGCGTCAGCGATCTCTCGGCGATCGTCGGCGATAGCGAGTTCAACGAATTTCCAGTCGTGGTTGGCGATTCCGTCGGCCTGGCCTGGAGCGAGGCCGACATTCGGCCAGTTTCTCCCGCGAGTTGAAACGCGGGTTTTGGTGGAGGATCTCTTGTCTGATTACAACGAAACATCCAACATATCGCGCCGCGATCTGTTGAAGCGGGGCGGGACGCTCGCCGCCGCCAGCGCCCTCGGCTCGTTCCCGGCCCCGGCGGTCCATGCGGCGGAAGACAAGGTGCTGCGCTATCTCGGCACCGCCGTCAACCAATCCGACGAGATGACCAAGAAGGTGAAGGCCGAGACCGGCATCACCATTCAGAACATCGTCGCCACCACCGACGACGTGACCAAGCGCGTCATCACCCAGCCGGACTCGTTCGACATTCTCGACACCGAATATTTCAGCCTCAAGAAGCTGGTGCCGTCGGGCAACATCCTGCCGATGGACGCCAAGAAGATCAAAGAGTTCGACAATATCACGCCGATCTTCACCAAGGGCCAGTTGCCCAACGGCAAGGTGATCGGCGACCAGGGCACGGCGCCCAAGAAGGTGATGTTCGTCGAAGGGCCGAACTCGACCACATTCTCCAAGACGCCGACGCAATGGGTGACCCTGATCCCCACCGTCTACAACGCCGACACGCTGGGCATCCGC
>JAJYDD010000272.1:0-3797 GCA_021777795.1 Pseudomonadota bacterium
CGGTGCGCCGTTGAGCGTCAGCGCCAGGGCGAGCGCGAACTCGGCGTTGCGCCCGCCCCTGCCCTTGCCGCGCACCGTCACCGTCGTCTCGCCGCCTGACAGCAGCACGCAGGGCGCGGGCGCCGGCTCGCCGTGAAGCCGGCAGGAGAGCGCGACGCCGGCGAGCGCCTTGCCGACCTCGCGCGCCTCGCCTTCGAGGGCGTCGCCGAGGATGATCGGCGTCACGGCCGCCGCCCGCGCCGACTCCGCCGCCGCGCGCAGGGAAAGGATCGGCGCGGCGATGAGCCGGTTCTCGACGCGCGCGAAGGCGGGATCGCCGGGCTTCGGCGTCTCGGAGGCAGGGTCGCGCAAACGGGCGAGCGCGCGCGGCGCGTCGATGCGATAACGGGCGAGGATCGCCAAGGCGTCAGCCGAAGTCGTCGGGTCCGCAACCGTCGGGCCGGAGGCGATGACGGAGAGATCGTCGCCGGGCACATCGGAGATGATGAGGCTCACCACACGCGCCGGCTGGGCGGCGGCGGCGAGCCGGCCGCCCTTCACGGCCGACAGATGCTTGCGCACGCAATTCATCTCGGCGATGTCGGCGCCGCTGGCGAGCAGCGCTTTGTTGATCGCCCGCTTGTCGTCGAGGCTGAGGCCAGGCGCGGGCGCTGCGAGCAAAGCCGAGCCGCCGCCGGAGATCAGGCACAGCACGAGATCGTCGGCGCCCAGCCCTTTCACGGCCTGCAACATGCGCAGCGCCGCTTTTTCACCCGCCGCGTCCGGCACGGGGTGAGAGGCCTCGACCACCTCGATGCGCCGCGTCGGCGCGCCGTGGCCGTAGCGGGTGACGACGAGGCCTTCGAGCGGCCCATCCCAGGCCGCCTCGACGGCCGCCGCCATCGCCGCCGCCGCCTTGCCGGCGCCGACGACCAGGGTTCGCCCGCGCGGGCGCTCGGGCAGAAAGCGCCTCAGCGTTTTTTCCGGCTGCGCGGCGGCGATGGCGACGCGGAACAGGCTTTCGAGGAAGGCGCGGGGATCGCGCATGGCAGGGCCTCTTGGAGTCGCAGCGGGTTTGTCCCATTATGGCGGACCTTATCAAGTTCGCGAGTCCCCGCCATGTCCCTGCAAGTCCGTCGCCGCGAAGGCCCGCTGTCGCCCGAGACCGTCAAGGCGCTGGTCGCCGATCTCAGCGCCCGCTTCGGCAACCGGGTCGTCACCTCGCAGGCGGTGCGCGAGCAGCACGGCCACACCACGACCTGGATCGCCAATGCGCCGCCCGACGCGGTGCTGTTCGCGGAGGACCGCGAGGACGTCATCGACGCGGTGCGGATTTGCGCCCAGCACGATGCGCCCATCGTGCCTTTCGGCGTCGGCTCGTCGCTGGAGGGCCATGTCAACGCGCTGTTCGGGGGGCTGTCGATCGACTTCTCGCGCATGAATCGCGTGCTCGCCGTCCATGCCGAGGATCTGGATTGCGTGGTCGAGCCGGGAATCACCCGCAAGACTCTCAACGCGCATCTGCGCGACAGCGGGCTGTTTTTCCCCATCGACCCCGGCGCCGACGCCTCCATCGGCGGCATGGCGGCGACGCGGGCCTCGGGCACCAACGCCGTGCGCTACGGCACGATGAAGGACAATGTGCTGTCGCTGGGGATCGTCACGGCGGAGGGCAAGTTCATTCGCACCGCCTCGCGCGCGAAGAAATCCTCGGCGGGCTATGATCTGACGCGGCTCTATGTCGGCTCCGAGGGCACGCTCGGCGTGATCGTCGAGGTGACGCTGAAGCTGGCGGGCATCCCGGAGTGTATCTCCGGCGGCCATTGCCCGTTTCCCGACGTGCGCTCGGCCTGCCTCACCGCCATCGAGACCATCCAGTCCGGCATCCCGGTGGCGCGCATCGAGTTGCTCGACACGCTGATGGTGCAGGCGAGCAACGCCTATTCCAAGCTGACGCTGCCCGAGACGCCGATGCTGTTTCTGGAGTTCCACGGTTCCGAGGAAAGCGTCGCCGAGCAATCGCGGCGTTTCGCCGAGATCGCCGAGGGAAATGGCGGCGGCCCGTTCGCCTGGACCACCAACACCGAGGAGCGCAACAAGCTCTGGCAGGCGCGCCACGATTCCTACTGGGCGAGCTTCGGCCTGCGCCCGGGCGCCAAAGCCTTCGCCACCGACGTCTGCGTGCCGCTGTCCCGGCTTGCCGAATGTGTCGAGCAGACGCAGGCGGACGTGGCGGAAACGGGCCTCGTGGCGCCGATCGTCGGCCATGTCGGAGACGGCAATTTCCATGTCTCGCCGCTGATCGACATGAGTTCGCGCGAAGAACTGGAGAGGGCCAACGCCTTCGGCGAGCGGTTGGCGTTGCGCGCGATCCGCATGGGCGGCACCTGCACCGGCGAGCATGGCGTCGGCCAGAAAAAGATCCCCTACCTCGTCGCCGAGCACGGGGAGGACGCGCTCGACCTCATGCGCCGTCTGAAGGCGGCGATCGACCCGCAGAACCTGTTCAATCCGGGCAAGATTTTCACCGCCTAGCGCGGCCGGGCCGACCGCCCCGAGGCTTGCGATGAACAAGGAACAGGTCAAGGCGCCGGTCGTCGAGCATATCGTCACCGACGCGCGCGAGACTTTCCTCTGGCGGCGCGACAATTACCCCTGGGAGCGCAACGTCTGGAACGTGCATCCCGAATATGAGATCCATCTCGTGCGCAAATGCGACGGGGTGGCGCTGGTCGGCGATCATATCGAGCGTTTCGCGCCCGGCCATCTGGCCATCGTCGGCAGCTACCTGCCGCACGATTGGGTGTCGCCGACCGCGCCGGGCGAGATCGTGCCGGGGCGCGACATCGTGCTGCAATTCGATCCCGAGCGCCTGCGCGCCGCCGCCGCGCTGCTGCCGGAACTGACCGAGATCGGCCCCTTCCTCGAACTGGCGCTGCGCGGCCTCGCCTTCGAGGGCGAGACCCGCGCCCGAGGCGCGGCGATGTTGGAGGCGATGGGCGAGATGAACGGGCTCGACCGGCTCGCCGCTTTTCTGGCCCTCGTCGCCTTCCTGTCGCAGGGCGAATATCGCGTCCTGTCCTCGGCCGCCTTCGCCGCGCGCGCCGACGGCTCCGACCATCGCTGGATTCAGCCGGTCATCGCCTATCTGGTCGAACATTTCGCGCAGGACATCCCGCTGCCCGAGCTTGCCGAACGCTTCGGCATGAACGCCTGGACGTTCTCGCGCCGGTTCCAGAAAAGCAGCGGCAAGAGCTTTACCGATTATCTGACGACGTTGCGGCTGAGCCAGGCTTGCAAGCTGCTCGCCGACACCGACCTGCCAGTGACCGACATCTGTTTTGACGTCGGCTACGCCAACGTCTCCAATTTCAACCGCGCCTTCCTCAAGGCGCATGGCATCGCGCCGACGCTCTACCGGCGGTTGGCGAAGCAGCGCGTGACGCAACGGGCTGATAGTCTCGTGCTATGATGACAGCGTTTTTGCACCGCACAATGCAAAAAAGTATCAATTTCCTGCATCCCGAAAGCTAGCCTATCGGCGGCCGTCGAATAGGATGATGCGCGACGACGCCGCTGGCGCCGTCGCGCCAGCCGGGAATCGCACCCGGCGACTATTGCTGAGGAGGAAATCATGCTGTCGTTGTTACGCAGTGTTAGCGCCGCCGCGATGTTGATGGCCGCCGCCGTCGCCGCGCCCGCCGCCCACGCCGAAACCTGGGACATCGCCAAAGCCGCCGCGCCCTACAAGGGCACGCAGCTCAACGTGATTTTCCTCGACCGTCCCGGCTACCGCGCCATCGAGAAGCTGCTGCCTG
>JAJYDD010000272.1:3807-5769 GCA_021777795.1 Pseudomonadota bacterium
CGAGAAAGCGACCGGCATAAAGGTTAATTTCGAGGTCGTGCCCTATGAGAACACGCGCGAAAAGGAAGTGCTGAACTTCAACAGTCAGGGCGATCTCTCGATCGCGCTGGTCGATCTCGTCTGGCTCGGCGAATATGCCGAGAATGGCTGGATTCAGCCGATCAGCAAGTTCACCGGCGACGCGGCGATCACCGATCCGAACCTCAATCTCAAGGGCTTCTTCCCGCTGCTGCTCAACGCCTTCGGCACCTGGGGCGGCAAGGTCTACGGCCTGCCGTTCGACAATTATTCGGGTCTGCTGTTCTACAACAAATGCACGCTGAAGGCGGCGGGCTTCGACAAGCCGCCGGCGACCTGGGCGGAATTGAAAGACGTCTATGGGCCCAAGCTCACCGACAAGGCCAAGAACAAATACGCCTATGCCCTGCAAAGCTTGCGCGGCGAGACGCAATCGGCCGACAGCTTCATGCGCATGTTGTGGCCGTTCGGCGGCTCGCTGCTCGACAAGACCTTCCACTCCAACCTGATGAGCAAGGACAGCCAGTACGGCCTCAACTTCCGTCAGGATCTGATGAAATACATGCCGCCGGGCATCGTCTCATGGGATCACGCCGAATCGGTCAACGGTCTCGCCCAGGGACAGGTGGCGATGATTACCGAATGGTCGGCCTTCTATCCGACGCTGACCGACCCCAAGACCTCGAAGATCGGCGATTGCCTCGGCGTCGCGCCTGAGCCGGCGGGCCCTGCCGGCCGTCTGCCGGCCCTCGGCGGCTTCTCGCTCGCTGTCGCCTCGCAGGCCCCTGAGAAGGTGCAGAAGGCGGCCTGGATCTTCATTCAGTGGGCGACTTCCGACGCCATCGCCAAGGCCTATGTCGAGGCCGGCGGCGTCTCCGGACGCACCGCGATCTATGAGGACCCGGCGATCAAGGCCAAATATTCCTTCGTCGCGCCGATGGTGGAATCCTGGCAGAAGGGCGTGCCGGAGTTCCGCCCGCGCTTCCCAGCCTGGCCGGCGATCTCCGAAATCATCGCCGAGTTCGGCACCAAGATGATGCTCGGTCAGGTCAGCGTCGCCGATGGCTCGAAAGAGATCGGAACGCGCATGGAGACGATCTTGAAGAAAGAAGGCTATTACGACGGCAAGAAGCCGCTGTTGCAGTAAGACACTCGACATCGCGAGGAACGAAGTGACGAAGCCATCCACGCCCCGGCGACGCCGCCGGTTGGCCGACCGTCCCTCTGGCAGGGATGGCTTCGCTCCGCCTTGCGTCAGCACTTTCGTTTATCAACCAAACACGCCGGCGGCTCCCTCCCCCTTTACGGGGGAGGGTTGGGGTGGGGCCTCGGCGCCCCCCCTCCCTAACCCTCCCCCACGAGGGGGGAGGGAATTTTCGCGAGGCCAGCCGAAACCATTTCGCACCGCCCGCCCCTTGCGACACTCCCGATGAACAGACCCTCCCCCCGCCTCGCCTATGGGCGCTGGACGCCGTTCTGGTTTCTGGCCCCGGCCGTGTTCGCGCTGGCGGCGATCGGCCTCTATCCAACGTTGTTCGCGCTGGCGACCTCGTTTCGGCAATATAACCTGACGCGGGTGCGCGACGGCTTCCCGTTCGTCGGCTTCGACAATTACGTCACGGTGCTGACCGACCCGACGTTCTGGCAGACCTTAGGGCGCACTGGCTTTTTCTTCCTCTGCGTGATGCCGATCGAGGTCGGGCTCGGCCTCGTGTTCGCGCTGCTGCTGCATCAGACCGGGCTCGGCCCCTTGCGCGCGCTCGCCCGCGTCTCGCTGGTCATCCCGCTGGCGACGACCTACGCCGTGGTGGGATTGCTCGGGCGGCTAATCTTCAACCGCGATTTCGGCGTCGCCAACGCCGCGCTCGGGTTTTTCGGCGTCGGGCCGGTCGATTGGCTCGGCGACCCCAACGGCGCCTTCGTGGCGATTGCCACGATGGACGT
>JAJYDD010000273.1 GCA_021777795.1 Pseudomonadota bacterium
AACCGCGCGATCTGCGGCAAGCCCGTTCCGAGCAGCGGCCGCAGATAATCACGGAAGGCCGAGGTTACGCCGTTGCCTTCAGCGTTGATGAAGCGATCCTCCATCACCCGCGTCTTGCCCGCGACATCCTCCAGCGGAATCAGGGGATAGTCGACCGCGTAATCGCCGACCCGATGGATCGCCACCGAGCCGTTTCTTTCCCCGAAGGCGGCATATTGCACCGCCTTCTCGCCGACCTCGCGCGCCTCGCGGGCGTCGACGTCGGAGACGCAGCCGGCGAACGAGCGTTGCAGATAGCCGAAGGTGTCGCCGCGCACACGCTTGATGCCGAGCTTGTCCTTGACCTGTTCGCACAAGAGATCGGCGAGCGCGCCTGTGCCGGAGAGCTGGACATTGCCGTGCGCGTCCGTCTCGACCTGCTTGGCGAGTTGGGAGATGATCGCCTCGCCGTTCTCGTCATGGACACCCTCGCTCACCGCGATCATGCAGCGTCCGTGCTTGTCGAAAGTCGCCTTGACGTCGCCAAGGAATTGGTCGAGCGAAAACACGCGCTCCGGCAGATAGATCAGATGAGGCCCGTCGTCGTGATATTTGTGCGCCAGCGCCGAGGCCGCGGTGAGGAAGCCGGCGTGCCGGCCCATGATGACGGCGCAATAGACGCCCTTCAGCGCGTAATTGTCGAGATTGGCCCCCATGAAGGCCTGGACGACGAAACGCGCGGCGGAAGGAAAGCCCGGCGTGTGGTCGAAGCCGACGAGATCGTTGTCGATGGTCTTGGGGATGTGGATGGCGCGCAGCGCATGGCCCTCGCGCGCCGCCTCCTCGGCCACGATCCGCACGGTGTCGGAGGAATCGTTGCCGCCGATGTAGAGAAACGTGTCGATCTCGTGCGCGCGCAGCACCTTGAAGATTTCCTGGCAATATTTGCGGTCGGGCTTATCGCGGGTCGAGCCCAGCGCCGCCGCTGGGCTCGCCGCCACCGCCTCCAATTGGATCGCGCTCTCGTGGCCGAGGTCGATCAGATCCTCGTTGACGATGCCGCGCACGCCATGCAGCGCGCCGTAGACGTGATGGATGCCGGGAAACCGGCGCGCCTCCAGCGCCACGCCGACCAGCGACTGGTTGATGACGGCGGTCGGGCCTCCCCCCTGCGCCACCAGAATCTTGCGCGCCATTCCGCTCTCCCGCCGCTTTGCGAAGCCCGACGCTTCCCGGTTCCGAGCGGCCTTGCGAAAGGCCGTCCGTTGGCTCCGGATTTAGGCCGGCCCCTTTCCTCGCGCAAGCGCCCTGCCCCGCTGAGGCAAATCATCGTCATCGGCGCGCGCGTGCGTGAAGCAGGAGCCATGACGCATCTTTTGACCGTCACCATGAATCCGTAGATCGACATTTATACGACGGTCGAGTGTGTCATACCGTCGCGCAAATTGCCGTCGCGCAAATTGCGCTTCGGTCCCGAGCGGCGCGATTCCGGCGCCGGCGTCAATGTCGCGCGCGTGGCGCCCCCTCTCGGCTGGCGCCTCTCGCGGTCGACGCTTCCGTCGCCGCCCTGCGCGCCGCGTCCGATCACGGCGTCGATCTCATAAAGCCCTCGCTCGGCGAGATGCGCGAGCTTTCGGGGCGCGCCCGAATCATTGCTCTGACGTCGGACGGCCAGGGCGCCTTGCGGGGACCGCCGGGGGCGTATGACGCGCCTGGCTTATGCCTGTCCCTGCGGAGTGCACGGTCGGCGTCGCCGCGAGTTCGGCGGCGCTTTTGCGCCGTGAACCCAGCTTTGCCGCGCCGAAGACGCGGCCAAGCTAGCCTCGCAGGTCCACATCGACTGCGCCGCCTGAGCCCAAGGGCGAGAATGGCGTTTGAACCGGCGGCCGAATTCGGCTATGCGAAAGCGACGCGCCCGTAGCTCAGCTGGATAGAGCGCTGCCCTCCGAAGGCAGAGGCCAGGGGTTCGAATCCCTTCGGGCGCGCCATATCATCATCGCAAGAGCCGGGACTAAGCCCGTTCCAGTGGTGTCGTTTTGAAATCCCCGTATTAGCGTAGACGTCCATAGATGCCGTTTCGTTCTTCCTGCGGCGAGCGGCAAGCTGGGTCACCACGTCCGATCCGCGCACCAGCGTGAGATCGACCGGGCAGCTATCGGCAATTGAGATGTGCTTCCGCCGCTGCTCCTGATTGAGCGGTCCATCGAGCGTAATCGTGCGACTGATACGGTTTCCGGGTGAAAGACTCGGGCGGATTCCTGCGGCGCTGGGCGGGTGATAGATTGGCGAATGATCGCCAAACCCTCAAAGGCAGGACCGGCTTCCATTGGTGGCCGAAAATCGCCGTTGCGAACTAATCAACCGGAAACCGTATGAAGCGGTCGGGGGGCGTCATGCCGGCTTGCTTCTCATGCTCCACGGCGACCTGGGCGCGATGGAGAGGCGGGCCCTTGGGCTCGGCATAGGGGCGCATCGTCATCGCCGTGCAGGCCGCGAGCCCCTGCGGAAAGCAACTCGTAGGGCGAGAATCCTCTGTCCAGGCCGCCGACCGAGATCGGTTCGTCAGCGATCAAGCGGTGCTTGCCGCTGCGGATTTCCAGTTGCAGCAGTCCGCTTCTGGCTTCCACCGCAGACACGCCCTTCGCGGCTTCGACCTGCGGCAGATCCGCAATGATCGGCGGCAGGTAGCGGCTTGCCCACGCGGCGATCATCGCCGCCGCATAATCGCCGTCCTCACGGCGGGTGCGCAAATGATCCGCTCTGTCGAGCGATATGAAGCTCTTGGGATGCTTGGCGGCTAGGACTTACCGTGATGCGTGATCGATCCCGACCACCGCGTCGAGCGGCGCGTGCATGACGAGCGGTCGTCGATGGAGTGAAGCGGCGTTCGCCTCGATGTCTTGGCGGGCCAAGTCCTCGATGAACGATCGTCCTGTATGGAAGGGGCGCCACACGCGAAGTAGCAGCGCCGAGCCACGCGGGGTCGCTTCTGGGGCTTCGATCTTGCCGAACAACCGGCTCCCGCTTGCGCCGACAAATTCGAATGCCTCAACGGGCATGGCCCCATTCTCCTTGTTGGCTGCGACGTTGGCCCGGCTCGACAGACACCCTCTCCCATCGGCAATCTGCCCCCAGCGCCTTGCAGCGCCGAGGATTTGATTGGACGACTTATCAAGAGAAATCAGGCGACCTGCCGGCGTCCCAGTTGCTCGAGGACCGGGAAGACCGCCGAAGGCTCTGGGCGCCGGGTATAGTCGGCGTTCACCTCAGCGTAAGCGATCACTCCATCCTGCGCGATGACGTAGCGGGCGGGCATCGGCAGGGTCCAACTGTCCTCGCCGTTGAACTGCGTCAGGTCCGCCCCGAGCGCTTTGTGAACCTCGCGCAGATAATTCGGCAACGTCCAGCGCACGCCGAACTGAGCTGCGACTTCGCCGCCGTGGTCGCCCAAGATCGGGAAGCCGAGGCCGTTTTGCCGCTGCGATTTGCGGCTGTTGGGCGCCGTCTGTTCGGAAATCGCGACCAGGCTCGCGCCACGCAACTCGAGTTCCGCGCGGGCTTCTTCCAATGCGCTGAGGTCGAAGTTGCAGAACGGGCACCAGGCGCCGCGATAGAAGGTGACGACGAGCGGCCCTCTGGCGAGGAGGGTCCTGGAAGAGACGAGATTACCATCGGCGTCGGGCAGCGTGAAGGCGGGCGCGACGTCCCCGGCCTTCAGGGCGCGGTTCTGTGCGCCCGACGCGATTAGCTCGTCGGTGGCGCGATGGAGGGCCTCGCTGACTGCGGGCGGAACGGCGGCGTCGAATGCGGTTCTTAGCGCATCCAGCTTGCCTTGCAGCGGCAGACCGGATTGAGCGATTGAAGCGAGGGTTTCCTGAAGGGTCATCGGTTCTCTCCTTGGTTGTCGCAACAGCGCGATGGCAGGAAAATCGGCCTTTCCATCCAAATGAACTAGCCAGGTTGGGTGGCTTTGACTTATCCATATCTGCTATGAGTGATCGCCTCGACGCCCTCCGATTGTTTATCCGGGTCGCACGCCGTGGGAGTTTCTCCGCCGCTGGCCGGGAACTCGGCCTGCCCCAATCCACGGTGTCGCGCACGATCGCCACCTTGGAGCGTGAAATCGGGGCCGCGCTTCTTGTCCGTACAACTCGGGCGGTCACCGTGACCGATGCTGGGGCCGATTTTCTTGCTCGGATCGAACCGATCCTGGCCGATCTCGAAGAGGCGGAGCAAACGGCCCGTCATTCAGATGAATTACGGGGCACGCTTCGCGTCGGCATCGGCACCAGCCTGGCGGCGCGCATCGTGATCCCTCATCTGAAGCCGTTCCTTGATCGGCATCCCGCGTTACGAGTCGATCTATTGCTCGATGACGAAAAGCAGGACCTGGTGAAAGAGGGCGTGGATGTTGCATTCCGCTTCGGCGCGCTCGCGGACTCGACAGCGACCGCGCGCAAGCTCGTCACCTGGCCGCGGGCGCTCGCCGCCGCTCCGAGCTACCTGAGCACCGCTCCGGCCCTAAATACTCCGACCGACCTCGCCGCCCATGCGATCATTGTCGGTCCGCAGGGCGTCGGAGACTGGACTTTTCGGAAAGGGGGTACGACCGCGTCAGTCCGCCTTGAGGGACGCCTGAGAATCACCGTCTTGCAAGGCGCATACTTGGCCGCCGTTGAAGGTATGGGCATCGTTTTGACGACGATCCCGGCCTTCCGGCGCGAATTCGCAAGTGGCGCACTGGTGCAGGTGTTGCCCGAATGGGACCTGGGCGCCGTGGATGTCCATGCCATATTCACAAGTGGCCATGCCGCCAAACCCTCGGCACGGGCGATCGTGGCCTATTTTGCAAACATCTTACCGCGCGCCTGACATTGCTAACGTCCAGAGCCTTCCGAGCCTTTATCAATCATTTGCGGGCGCAGCCATCCTCGAACGATCTGCGATAGGTGAAGTCCGCCACCCACAGCGCGTCCGGCCGTTCGGCGTCGAACTGCCGGTTCACCTTATCCAACGGACAAGGGGCCGCCTTGTCGCTGACGGTCGTCTTGACCCGCCTTCCTTGGGACTAGCCCCTTGCAGGGCCCATGCCGCCCATCAGCCGCTCGATTGTGCAGCTCGCCACTTTCTCTCCCTCCCGGCCCAATTGTCGCCAGACCTTTCGCGCGCCGTAAACGCCAAAGTTTGCGTCGAAAATGCGCCTGATCTTCTCGCGCAGCGCCGCGTCGCGTTTGGCGCGCGCCGACAATGTCTCGGGCTCGCGACCTTGCCGAGCGTGGGCGTGGGAGGTTGAAGGGGCGATCGGCAAGAGCTTGCAAACAAAACCTTGCAAATCGGCTCGACCCCGTGCGCCTCCCGTTGTTCGTCGATGAAGGCGATCATGTTTTCGATCGGCGGTCGAGCTCCCCTTGCCCGACAGGTGAACGCTTGCGTTCACCGTAAGGGGCCATCGCAAAATACGCCGACGCCTTGCGCTAAGATTTCGTTGGCCTGGCGCATCTCGCGGTTTTCCCGCTCCAGAGCTTTGATCCGCTAGGTTTGGCTCGTCGTCGCCCCCGCCCGTACTCCCGTATCGCGCTCCTCCTGGCGAACCCAATTGCGTGGGGTCTCGCCCGTGCAGCCAATCTTCGCCGCTATCGAGGCGATCGTCTGCGGATTCCGACGAAGCCGGCCAGGCATTCCAATATGAAGCCGGCCACCGATTCCGATTTGAAGCCGGCCAGGGTTCCGATTTGATGTCGGCCACCTGACGCCTGCTTCTGCGGATCGGAGACTAT
>JAJYDD010000274.1 GCA_021777795.1 Pseudomonadota bacterium
GACGCGTCTTCGCGCTCGAAGCCGACAAAGGCACCGAGAGCATCACCGCCGTCATCGTCCCGAAAATTCTCGCGTATCGCGAGATCGTCGCCGCAGGCATCATCGACGACTATCTCGGCGTCGACAATCTGCGCGTCTTGTTCGCGACGACGAGCGCTAAGCGCATGCACCACATGATGGAGGAGCTCGAAAAAATCGCGCGCAACGGCAAGAGCACCATGTTCGGCTTTCGCACCGATGAAGCGTTTGGCGATTTCTTGAAAGCGCCAAGCCCGACCGGACGATTGTTCACTGCGCCCTGGGAGCGCGTCGGTCATCCCGATCTCATCCTCGCCGATCCAGGGAGCAAATAGAAAGGCCGCGTGTAAGCGGCCTTTCATGTTCCAGTCCAATTCATTCCTTGGGCTATCGATCCCGCCCCTCGTCGACATCGTCTTCGGCGTAGGGCGGCAACAATTTCAAGACGCCGTTCCAGTGATTGCCGATCGGCATCGTGTTGAGCTTGATTGAAAACCCTTCGCCGCGCTCGCGCTTCCACGCGTAGCCGATCGTCGCCCACTCCTTGTGGCCGGGGCCAGTCTTCGCGCGCACCACAAAATCCGGATGTCGCGGTTCCTCTCGCTCGCGCCCGCGCGCGGGCAATCGTTCGGTCGTGGACATGGTGATCTCCTCTCTTGTTGACTGAGTAAAGTATAATCTATTCAGTGAGATAGAGGAGGGTTGGATGACAACGGAATATCGGATCGACTTCAACGAACTCAAGCGCGCCGTTTCGATGGATCAGGTGCTTTCGTTTCTCGCCATCGTCGGGCTTCGGAAGACAAACACGCGGCAATGGAAGGGCGCGTGCCCCTTCTGCAAGGGCGCTGATTGCTTCGTCGTCACGAGCGACGGCGGCAAGGAAAAGACCGGGGCGTTCAATTGTTTCAAGTGTCCGGCCGGCGGCGACCAGATCGAATTGGTTTCGCTTTCGCGCGGCCACGGCCGCAAAGATCGCCAGGGAACGTTCGATGCGGCCAAGGAACTGCATACGCGCTTCGTCTCGCCGAGCCCGCGCGTTGCCTCGGGAGACACTTCGAACAGTTCCCCCCAGCCCAATCGAGAGAGGCGCAGCGGGTTCGATCCGGAGGCCTATGCAAAGACCCTCGACCCCGCCCACGAGGCGCTTTCGGCCTTTGGGGTCGACCAGGAGACGTTTAGGGCGTGGCGGGCGGGCTATGCGAGCTCCGGCGTCAATCGCGGCCGGCTCGCACTCCCCATCACCGGGAAGGACGGATCGATCGTCGGCTACTTCGGCAAGACGACCAAGGGAGAGAGTCCGAACCTGACCTTCCCCAACGGCCTCGACCCGCAGGAGCATATCTTCGGCGTCGACCGCGTCACGAGCGAGCCGCTCTTCCTCGTACGCGATCCGATAGACGTCCTGAAGGCGTTCGAGGCCGGCATGGGGAACGCCGTCTGCTTCCTCACCGAAGAGATCGCCGCGATCCAGCTCGAAGCGCTCGCGTCCTT
This sequence comes from Pseudomonadota bacterium, assembly GCA_021777795.1. Classification (GTDB taxonomy): domain Bacteria; phylum Pseudomonadota; class Alphaproteobacteria; order Rhizobiales; family Beijerinckiaceae; genus Roseiarcus. The sequence goes on from JAJYDD010000274.1 coordinate 1,513, forward strand.
GATGGACGAGCGAAAATGCGAATCGCTTTCGTTCTTTTGAATTGCCTTGAGCCCCGTGGATCGCGGGGCTCACTTTTTTTGCACGGCCAGTCTTGACCTAAAGGGCTGAGAGGAATTGGGTATCGATATTAAGAAAGTCCGGGGGGTCGCATGCGACGAATTGCCGCACTGATTCTGTTTTTCATATCGTTCTCAGTCGTCGCGCCGGCGCACGCCCAGGTGACCCAGCAAGACGATAGCCTTCAGCAACAACTCGTCCCCGACAGTTTCAAACTCCAAGCCGACGCCGTCGCTGCGAAATTCAATTGGTTTTGGAATACGACGATCTCATTTTCGATTACCAATAACTCCGGCATGAACCTCTACATGGGCGTGATGCGCGGCGGCGTCACCATCGGCAATTGCACCGACGCGGAGCAGATTCAGGGTTCGCTGCAATTCCTTCCCAATCCGCGCGCCACCGCCTACAGCGTCAACCCGATGGATGGGCCGCCGCGCGGCGTCTTCGTGCCGGCCAGCGCGCGCGTCGCAGGCGATATCATTGTCGCCAATTGCGCCGCGCCCAACCCCGGGCATCCGACCGCCCCCGTCTCGCTCACGCTCATGGTCGGCAATACACAGGCATTCCGGACGATGACGACCTTTCCGCTTTCGTTCGACACGCCGATCCGGCAGCTGCAATCGCAATAGCCAGCGGCCGGAACGAGAGCGCGCGTGCGCGATCCCTACGACATCCTCGGCGTCAAACGCGGTGCGAGCTTTGACGAGATCAAAGCCGCCTATCGCCGCGCCTGCAAGACGCGCCATCCCGACATGGGCGGCTCGCACGAGGCGATGGTCGAGCTCAACACCGCCTACGCCTTCATCCTCAACGAGCTCAAGCAGGGCCACACGCACGAACGCGAAGAGCCGAAGCAAAACGAACAGCGGCGCTCGCAGTCGGAAGGCGCGAAGCAGCGCGAGCGGTCGTGGGAGCAGACCTACCGCGACATCGACGAAGAGCTCGAAGCCATGCGCCGCGCCGCCGAAGAGCGCGAGGAAGCGTTGCGCGGCATGCGCTCCCGGGCATGGAAATCCGGCGACCGCACCACCTGGGCGAAACTCACCTGGGAAGACCTGGCGCGCTTTTTCCGGGACATCGCCCGCAGCGGCGTCAAAGGCCTGGCGCTCATCTTCGCCGCGCTCGTCGGCCTCGGCTCTGTCCTCGTCGAAGCGAATTTCGTCAGCGCCTTGATCCTCCTCGGATCAGGCCTCGGCTTCGCGTTCTCGCTCGCCCTGAAAAACGACAAGGGCGGCGTTCTCAGCGCCGCCCTGTTGCTCTTCGGGATCATGACGATCTGGCTGCCGCCGGTGCGCGCGGCGCTTTTCCTCTATCCGCTGGCGACGATATCCGTCCTCATTCTCCTCGCGCTGATTTTCAAATTCGCTCAAGCAGGCGGCACGGTTGGCCTCATGACCGGCGGCGTGCTCGCGCTCTTCGTCATCTCCGCGATTCTCAACGACACCGCGCAACATCGGGGCACGGTCGCGTTTGTCCCGCCACCCCCACCCCCGCCTCGGTATCAACCGCCGATCGCAAACCCTCAATCCGTGCCAACCCCGCTCGTCCCCACGCCGCCTGCGTCGAGCCCGACCGTCGCCTTTGTCCCGCCCGCACCGCGAACGCTGCTGGCAGCCAACGGCGCGATCCTGAAATTCGTCTCCGGAATCCCGTACCACCTGAAAGTCAGGAACGGCCGAGCGACCTTCCTGCACGCGACAGTTGGCACCGTGAAGCTGACCTCGGGAGACGACGGAAGCGGCGAATGCGTCGATTCCCTCCACTTCCTCCCCGCGCCTTCAAACGGCCCCTGGCATGAAATCGACCGGACGTTGCGCGCGTGCGAGGGAGATGCGATCGTCTCGGTGCAGACGTCTCCATAGCGGTTCAAGGCGTCGCAACTGACGCGAATTTTGCAACCGTAGGGGGTATTTGGGAATCGAACCCCAACCGTTTGGGACTCGGGACTCAATGTGGAGTACGCTTTTCTTTGATTGATAATAATTAGCGTTTTTCAATACGTTATGCAGTCTATTCGAGTCCTTTCCTGGCACCACTTTGACGTTTTAGGACGTCCGATTTAGTCCAAAATCTCCCGAAAGACAGACGCTTAAGCCGTTGGTGCATCTGTTGGTGTGCGACCTCCCCGGCCGCACAGTGCGCCACCATGCCCCTTTCCGATCTCGCCATTAAGCGCGCGCTCCCCGTCGGCAGAATCGTGATGCCTTCCGATGGCGGCGGCCTGCAATTGTGGATCACGCCCGACGGCGCGAAGCGGTGGCGGAGGGCTTATCGCATCGCCCCGCCTTCAACTCGACCGCAGCACGACACAAGCCGCGCCGACCTTCTCCAGCTTCCCGCACAGCCGCTGGGCTTCCGCCCGGGTCTGCGCCGGGGCGCGCACGCGGTAGAATGGGCGATAGCCCCGGCTCATCAGCCGTCCGGCCAGCACCATCGGCCGCACGCCGCCCAGAATGGCGGAATAAGCGGCCTCGGCGCGCTCATATTGGCGCAGCGCCGCCGCCTTGTTGAAGGCGCCGGCGATCTGCACGCCCCAGGGCGCCCAGAATTGCGAATGGGCGAACAGAGTCGGCTGGGAGACGCGGAACTTGGCGACGATCTCGACGCAGGGCGCGTCGGGAAACACCGCCTTGTCGGTCAGCTTGGCCGCGTCCTTGCCGCGCCATTCCTGCGCCGCGTGCTGGGTGATGATCGAGACGTAATCCTGCGTTTCGATCGGCAGATCGGCCTGACCCGCCATGTAGCGGGCGACGCGGCCGGGGCCGGCGTTATAGGCGGCGGCGGCGAGGCCGAGGTTGCCGAATTGGTTGCGCAGATCGACCAGCAGCGCCGCCGCCTTGGGGATGGCGGCGGCGGGATCGAAGGGATCGGCCAGACCGCGCGCGCCGGCGGTGGCGGGCATGAATTGCGCGATGCCGCGCGCGCCGGCGGGGCTCACCGCGTTCGCCTGGAAATTGCTCTCCTGCCAGATCAGGCGGGTCAGGAACGCCGCCGGCAAGCCCTGCGCCTTGGCGGAGGCGTCGATGAGGCCGCAAATCGAGGCGATCACCGAATCCTCGGCGCGCGCGGCGCTCGCCGTCGCAAGCGCCCCGGCGAAAGCCAGTGCGGCGAGGAGCCGTTTGGCCAGGATCATCGCGTCCTCCTTCGCCGCGCGAACGTTCGCGCCTGTTTATCGCCGCAGCCGCGCGCGGCAAGCCCACCGTGCTGTCGCCAAACCCGCCTCCTTGCGCGCCCCGGCGGGCAGGCTTATCTGAAGGTTATCTCAGAGAGTGCGCCGATGTTCATCCAGACCGAGCCGACCCCCAATCCCGCCACGCTGAAATTCCTTCCCGGCCGGCCCGTGCTCGAATCCGGCACCTTTGAGGCGACCAGCGCCGCCGAGGCGGATCGCTCGCCGCTGGCCAAGGCGCTGATGGAAATTCCCGAGGTGCGCGGCGTGTTCCTGGCCCCGGATTTCATCTCCGTGACCAAGGGCGAGGGCGATTGGACGCATCTGCGCCCGGCGGTGCTTGGCGTGGTGACGGAATTCTTCCTCTCCGGCGCGCCGGCGCTGACGGGCGGCGCCGCCGCGGCGGGCGATGAGTTCTTCGAAACCGGCGACGAGGAGATCGTCGACACCATCAAGGATCTCATTGAGACCCGCGTGCGCCCGGCGGTGGCCGGCGACGGCGGCGACATCATCTTCAAAGGTTTTCGCGACGGCATCGTCTATCTCGGCATGAAGGGCGCCTGCTCAGGCTGCCCGTCCTCGACCGCGACGCTCAAGCACGGCATCGAAAACTTATTCAAGCACTTCCTGCCGGAGGTGAAGGGCGTCGAACAGATGTGAGGCGGGGCCGGATCCTCGCCTAAGCGCGCGCCCATCGCGGCCGTTCCCCGAGGCGACGGCCGCTAGGGGCGCCAGTCCCCGCTTTCCTTTCCGCCGGTTTTCGCGCATAGGGCGCGCGGTCGCGCAACTCCGCCGCGATGCAGTTGTCCCCTTGACCTCATTCACATCCAATCCCTCCCTCGCCCTCGCTCTTGAGGAACGCGGCTATCTGGAGCCGACGCCGGTCCAGCTTGCCGTGACCGCCCCGGAGGCCTCGGGCCGCGATCTCCTTGTTTCCGCACAGACCGGCTCGGGCAAGACGGTCGCCTATGGCGTCGCGATGGCCCAGACGCTGCTCGGGGAGGCG
>JAJYDD010000275.1 GCA_021777795.1 Pseudomonadota bacterium
TACGTGCGTTGGTTCGAGCGCCCGGAGAACCGCAGCTTCGATCTCTATCACGCGCATGACGGCATCTCGGGCAATGCGCTGGCGACACTGAAGCAAGCGGGCCTCATCAGCGGCTTCGTGCGCACGGTGCATCACATCGACGCTTTCGCCGATGCGCGTCTCCAAGTCTTGCAAGAGCGCTCGATCCGCGACGCCGATGCGCTGATGACGGTCAGCGAACTCTGGCGGCGAAGGCTCGCCGAGGACTTCGGCCGCGAGGCCGCGATCTGCGGCAATGGCGTCGATCTCGAAAAGTTCTCAACCGGCGACGGCGACGCCTTGCGCACGCGCTGGCGGTTGGGGGCGGGGCCGGTGTTTCTCGCGGTGGGCGGGGTCGAGGCGCGCAAGAACACGCTGCGGATGCTCGAAGCCTTCGCGATGTTGGCGAGCGATCTGGCGGACGCGCGGTTCCTCATCGCCGGCGGCGCGAGCCTGCTCGATCACGGCGCTTATCAATCAGAGTTCCGCGCCGCGCTGGACGCGATGGGGGCGCTTGCGGACCGCATCGTCCTGACGGGGCCGGTAGCGGATGCCGACATGCCGGCGCTCTATCGCCTCGCGGCGGCGTTGGTCTTCGCCTCGGTGAAAGAGGGCTTCGGGCTTTGCGTGCTGGAGGCGATGGCGTCGGCAACGCCAGTTGTCGTCTCGCGCATGGCGCCGTTCACGGAATATCTTGGCGAGGGTGACGCGCTGTTCTGCGATCCCTACGACCCCGCCTCGATCGCGGCGGCGATGCGCGCCGCGCTGTGGCCGGACGAGGCGGCGCGGCGTCGCGCCCGGGCGATCGCGGCTTCGCACTCGTGGCGCGCCGTCGCTCAGCGCACGCTGTCGCTCTATCGCCGTCTGCGGGAGCCCGCTCATGCCTGAAATGCGCTTCGTGATCCGCTGGCCCGACGGGCGGCGGGAGAGCTGCTACTCGCCGTCGCTGGTCGTGCGCGACTATCTCAGCGAAGGCCAGAGCTATCGCCTCGACGATTTTCTCGACCGCATGCGCGCGGCGCTCAACATCGCCTCGGAGCGGGTGCGGGCGAAATACGGCCATGCCTGCTCGCTGGCGCTGGGCCAACTCGCACGCATCGAGGCAGGCGCGGCGGCCTTCGCCGATGCGCGCGAAGCGCAAGTGATCTGCGAAACCTTCGTCACGGAGACATGAGATGAGCAACCCCAGGCGCTACGGCGCCGTCGTGGTCGGCGGCGGACAGGCGGGCCTCAGCGTCAGCCACTTCCTCAGCAAAGCCGGCGTCGAGCATGTCGTGTTCGAGAAGAAGACGGCCATGCACAAATGGCGCAACGAGCGCTGGGACGCCTTCTGTCTGGTGACGCCGAACTGGCAATGCCAGTTGCCCGGCCACCTTTACGAGGGCGCCGATCCCAACGGCTTCATGGTGAAAAACGAGATCCTGGCTTATCTCGACGGTTTCGCGCGCAAGGTGAAGGCGCCGATCCGCGAGGGCGTCGAGGTTCTCTCGGTCACCGCGACCGACGGCAGCTTCGAAATCGTCACAAGCCAGGGGGCCTGTGAGGCCGACGCCGTATTCCTCGCCTCAAGTCTCTATGGCCAGCCGTTCCGGCCGCGCTGCGCCGAGCGCGTCCCCGAAGCCGTGCAGCAAATCCATTCCGCCGATTATCGCAATGCCGCCGCTTTGGCGCCGGGCGGCGTGGTCGTCGTCGGCTCCGGCCAGTCGGGGGCGCAGATCGCAGAGGACTTGCATCTGGCCGGCCGTGAGGTCCATCTCGTCACCGGCAATGCGCCCCGCTGCGCGCGCTTCTATCGCGGCCGCGACGTCGTCGATTGGTTGTGGGATATTGGCCAATACGAAATCACGGTGGCCGACGACGGCATGGGCCGCAAGCGCCACGACACCAACCATTATCTCACCGGGCGCGACGGCGGTCGCGACATCGACCTGCGCGCCTTCGCGCTTCAGGGCATGAAGCTCTATGGCCGGCTCGACGATGTGCGCGCGGGGCGCATGATCTTCGCGCCCAATCTTACCGCCCATCTCGACGCGGCCGATCGCGTCTACAATAGCATCAACGCGCTGATCGACCGCCACATCGCGGCGAAGGGGATCGCCGCGCCGCCGCCCAACGTCTATACGCCGCTGTGGACGCCCGACGTCGAGCCCGCCGACCTCAACCTTTCGGGAATTGGCGCCATTGTCTGGGCGACCGGCTTCACGCCGGATTGGTCCTACGCGCGGCTGCCGATCTTCGACGGCACCGGCTATCCCGTGCATCGGCGCGGCGTCACGGGGGTCGCGGGCGCCTATGTCGTCGGCCTGCCGTGGTTGTGGACCTGGGGCTCCGGGCGCTTCCTTAGCGTCGGCCGCGACGCGGAGTTCCTGGTGTCGCACGAATTGCGCCGCCTCGCGTCGGCGCCGGAAGCTTCGGCCGCGTAAGATCCGCGCCGTTTCGCGCGCGAAGCCGGGCCGCTGAATACAACCATAAGGAACAAGCCGCAGGTCGCCGATGGCCAATAGGCGCTGAAGGCTTGTCCCGTCGGCGCCGGGCCGCCAGGGCCGCTCTGACCGACGGGCGCTCGGATGACGCCGCGGTCTTGTCCAGACCGCCCCATCGCGGCTAATAATCACTAAAATGATATTATCAGACAAATCGTGAGGCGAATTTTTTGATGTTGATTCAATATATTAAGGTGATAATAAAATAGGGAGCGACGAAAGGGTGGCGATGCCAGAGAGCCGGGGGACCAACACAATCGGCAAGCCGAGGCCGCGCCCGCGTAAGACGCTTTCCAGCCGCAAAAGCCCAACGATGATCGATGTCGCCAACGAGGCCCGGGTCTCGCAGACGACTGTCTCGCTGGTGCTCAACCAGGCCGACGGCGCGCGCCTTTCCGCCGAGACGCGCGAGCGGGTGTTGCGCGCCGCCACGCGGCTTGGCTACCGGCCGGGGCGGCGCGGCGGCGGCGCGGCGATCGCCCGGGCGCCGTGCATTGCCTTCGTTTGCGATGAAATCTCCACCGATCCCTGGACCGCGATCGGCTTCGACGGCGTGCGGGAAAAGGCCTGGGAGCGCGGCTACACCGTTTCGATCTTGGCCACGCGCGGCGACCAGGACATGGAGAGCGCGGCGCTGGCGCAAATCAAGCAGATGCAGGTCGCCGGGCTCGTCTATGCCACGATCAACACCCGCCTCATCCACCCGCCGCGCGAATTGCACGATGCGCCGACTGTCCTGCTCAACTGCCGCGTCAGCGATGCGAGCCTCGCCTCCGTTGTGCCCGGCGAGGCCGGGGGCGGCCATGCGGCGACCGATTATCTCATTCGCGCCGGCCATCGCCGCATCGGCTACATCAATGGCGAGCCGAGCATGGAGGCGTCGCGTCAGCGCCTGAAAGGCTACCGGCAGGCGCTCGCCACCGCCGATCTGCCGTTCGATCCGGCGCTGGTGCGCGAGGGCAACTGGCAGCCGCTTTCCGGCTACGAGGCGACTCTCGATCTCATGCGCGGCGCCTCGCCGCCGACCGCGATCTTCTGCGGCAACGATCTGATGGCGCTCGGCTGCTATGAGGCCCTGCGCGAACTCGACCTGCGGGTGCCTGACGACGTGGCGGTGATGGGCTACGACGACCGCGAGATCGCCCGGCACATTCATCCGCCGCTAACGACAGTGTTGTTGCCGCATTTCGAGATGGGCGTCGCGGCGGCGGAGTTGCTGTTTGATCTCATCGAGAACCCGCGGGCGCGGCCGCCGCAACTGAAGGTGGAATGCCCGATCGTCGAGCGCAAATCGGTTTGAGGCGGCCTCAGGCGCGCAAGGCGGAGGAAATGGCGCCCTCGGCCCCGTGTCGGTAGGTCGGCCAGCCGAGATAGCGCGACGTCGCCTCCTCGACTGCCGCGGCGTGATGACCCCGCACCATCGCGACATGATGTTCGAAGCCGTTGCGGGCGACGAAGCCGAGCAACGGACGCAGACGCGCGACCTCGCTGACCGCGATGCCGCCGTCCATCGCGAAGGGATCGTCAGTGAAGCGGCCTTCGCCGACATAGGTCTTGATCGCGCCGGCTCGGTCGTCGCTTGAAGCGCGAAAGAACGTCATCGGGCCGGCCTTCACCTTGCCCTTTACGGCGCCGAAGCAACGCTCCCTGCCGAGCACCGTGCCGAGCACGTCGAGTTCGCCGATCTCCGGTGTGTCGCCGATGAAGCTCCTGGGAAAGTTGCCGCAATGCGTGCATACGCATTTGTCGGCCTCGCGGCCGTAATTGTTGTTCCAGTCGAGGATGGCCGAGGGCGCGTCGGCGGCGAGCGTCAGCGCATACATGGAGATCGCGCCCATCACATCGACCTCGCAGGCGCTGGGGCTCAGCTTCTCGCCCAACATGCTCATGGTCACGCAAGTTGCGCAGCCGAAATTGTCCTGTAGGCTGCGCCAGCACTGGATGGCGCTGGCGTCGCATTCGTTCTCCTCGATCCAGCGGTTGACCGCGATCGTCCACTTGGACTGTCTGACGATATTCTCGCGCTTGATATGCGCAGGGATTCGTCCGTATTCGGCGATCTCCTCAAGCTTGGTTTTCACTTGCGCCTCGTCGTCGCCGAGCGAGGCCGCCGCGTGCAGGATCTCGGAGAGATCGACGGTGACGACGGTGAGGCCGGACGCCTGGAGCAGCTTCTCGCTGAAGCGCATGGTCTGGAAAGGGCCGGTGCGCGCGCCGATCGCGCCAATGCGCGCATTTCTCAAGCCACGCACGACGCGACAGGTGCGCGCGAATCTGTCGAGGTCGCCGGCGAATTCGGCGCCGTCCACGTCGCTCGTGTGGCTCGTCGTGTCAGTGAAAGGGACGCCGTATTGGTAGAAATTGTTGGTGACGGAGAATTTGCCGCAGAAGGCGTCGCGGCGGTTGGCGAGGTCGACCTTGTCGATCTCGTCGTTGCTCGCTTGAAGCAGGATGGGGACGTCGAGCTTGGCGCGCGAGACGAGTTCGAGAATCGCGATCTCGTCGCCGAAATTCGGCAGACAGATGACCAGGCCATCCAAGGAGTCGCGCTCATTGCGGAAATGCTCGGCGTAGAGCCGCGCATCCTCGCGCGATTGAACGGCGCCGTTTTTCGTCGCCTCGACGGGCAGGATGCTGAACTCGACGCCGAGCGTGTCCAGTTGCGCGATGAGCTGGCGGCGCGATTCGTGGGCCGGGGCGCCGTTGAAGAACTCGCGGCTGCCGATGACGAGCCCGAGCTTGACTGGACGCAGATTTCGCTTGGTCATGAATCCTCCCCGGCGCGTTTGCGCCTAGTTTCGATAAATTGCGATTTTTCTCAATTAATATCATCTGGGCCGTAGTGTAAAGGCTTACGCGCTTCGCGATGGGCGCCCCACGGCCTCAGCAGCTCCAATTCGTTGACTTGAGAAAGGCCGTTGACAGCAATCAGGATTGATGCGAGATAAACGAAATAAATCGAAATAAATCGCAAGGGAGAACGCAGGGATCCGGCTCGCGCGGGGAGTTGGGGCGCAAGGATCTAGAGCGTCAGACGACGCCCTGTCAGCGCGGAAGCGGCAAATCCTCAGGCGGCGAAATTCACCTATCTCACTCTTGCCGGGCAAGGGTGGGCCAAGCGCGGCGCGCGCGCGGAACAAAAGCGCGCAAAGGGAGAGACGCACATGAGGTTTTCGAAGTCGGTCGGCCTGGCGGCGCTCGCGCTCGCGATGGCCATGAGTGGCGGCGCGGCGCG
>JAJYDD010000276.1 GCA_021777795.1 Pseudomonadota bacterium
GCCGGAGCCGGTCGCGACCGCATCATCGTTCTCGTGCTTGACAACGCCGGTTGGCGCGGGCTGACCAATCTGAAAGTTCCTGACGGAATCCGTCTTCTCTTTCTACCCGCCTACACCCCCGAACTTCAGCCCGCCGAGCATCTTTGGGAGATCCTCGACGAACCGATCATCAACAAACACATCGCCGATCTCGAAACGCTCGAAACCATCATTTCCGACCGCTGTGTCCAATTGGCGAATGATCGCCAAACCCTCAAAGGCAGGACCGGCTTCCATTGGTGGCCGAAAATCGCCGTTGCGAACTAATCAACCGGAAACCGTATCACGCTCGCCGGCAACCCCATTCCAACTGTCGCGTGACACCTGGGGACTGAGCAATTACGCTTCGGGGAGACAAATTGCCAAAATCGTCATTCTTTGTCGCATACCACCCGTTCAACTCCCAATGCTTGAGCGTTGGAATGCCTACCTCGTTGTCCGGCGAATAGATTTGCGCCGCCTCGCTGGCGTTCAGCGCCGTTCCTCGTTCGACCACATGATGAACGTCATACCCCGGTTGCGGATCAAGCGCGGCGGCTTGCAAGGCTTCGAGCGATTGCGGGGCGTCGAAATAGGTTCGAATGTACGGATAGGCGCGCTCAGCCAGGTTGAGGCCAATCTCCAGCATTGTGCCCAATCCAGGCGCCTCGATGGTGGCGGCTCGCAAGCCCGCTGCGATCAGCATGCGGACGGCGCGCTTGGCGGCCTCCGACAATGCGCTGTCGCGGGCGCCGCCAGACTTTCGCCGCCGCCGCAGCCTGACCCACACATCTCCGGCGACCTCGACCCAATCTTCCTCGTCCTTCAGCCTGAACTGCCCGCCCTGGGAATCGGTAGCGCCCGCAGGCCAGCCGGGGTGTTTGGGATCGTCGGGCCTGGCTTTCTCCAACTCCAGCGCAACCGCCGTCAGAAGCGCCGCGGCGTCCAGCAATGCCGCAAATGCAGCGAGCAAGGCCACTTCGGATGGCGGAGGAGAGGTTTGGAACATAATAAGAACAAAACGATTTCCCGCTTCGCGGTCGAGATTTTTGTCGGCTCCATGCAAATTGCCCATGAAGCGTGCGGGTGGGCGCGGAAACGCCCTACCGCTCCGCCGCCGCCAGCGCGGCGTCGATCTCGGCCTTGGCGGCGGCGAAGGCGGCCAGCGTCGCCGGATCGGGCGGCGGTCGCGCGGCGGGGACGGGAACCGAGGCGCCGGGGAAGGCCGGCCGGCTCGCCGAAGCGAGGATGCGGCCCTGAACCTCCTTGCCCAGATGCGGCAGCGGATCGACCGGCGTTCCGTTGACGCGATACTCGAAATGCAGATGCGGGCCGGTCGACAGCCCGGAATTGCCGGAAAGCGCCACCACGTCGCCCTGCTTGACCTTCTCGCCCACGGTGACGCGGATCTCCGAGAGATGGTTGCACGTCGTCTCATAGCCCTCGTGTTTGAGCACGACGCGCTCGCCATAGCCGCGCGCTTCGCCGGCGCTTTCGACCGCGCCGTCGGCGGCGGCGCGCACGAGGCTGCCAACCGGAGCGCCGAAATCGATGCCGGCGTGCAGGCGCACGATGTGCAGGATCGGGTGGAAACGCATGCCGAACAGCGAGATGATCGGCGCGCCGTGTATCGGCGCCAACAGTCCGCCGATGGCCGAGGCGCCCGTGTCGAGCGGCGGCGGAGCGGCGCTTGCGCCCGGCGCTTCCTTCACAAAGCAGCCGAAACCGCCGTCTTCGAGCGAAAAGGCGTAGCAATCGGCCGCCGTCGCGCCGCCGAGCCCGGCATAGATGACGCGGCTCGCCGCCTCGCCTTTCACGCGCGGGCTCGCCGCGTAGAGCAGCCGCAGCGTCTCGCCGCCGGCGAGCGGCGCGTTGAAATCGACGAGGCCGCCGAGCAGATGCACGGCCTCGCGGATCACCGGTTCGGGCGCGCCGTTGCGCAGCCCCGCGCTATAGACGCCGTCGGCGAGGTTGAAATGCGCGCCGGGGGGGCGGCTGGTCGGTCGCGTCGAGCAGTGCCTGCGGGATCGTCGGCTCGGCGCCCTCGCCATAGACGCCGTTCTCGGCCCGCGCGACCGTGCCCACATATTCGCGGTCCTGGAAAATCGCGAGTTGCACGACGCGATAGGCGCCGGAAGCGTCGAGCGCGCCGACCGCCAGCGCTGCGGCGCCTTCGCGCAGCGACTGAATATTGTAGAGCCGCTTTGCCGTCGCCTCGACCTCGCCGGCGCTGATCTCCTCAAAGCCGCTCTCAATCAGCAGTTGCGAGAGCTTTTGCGGCGCGAGCGGCCGCAGGATCGCCTCCTTGAGCTGCGGGCGGCCGTTGTCGCCGCCGGCGACCGCATCGAGCTGTTGGCTATTGGCGCCGGTCAGCGGCGCGGCCGCGGCGTTTTCCGGCGTCAGGTCGCCGCCGTCGTCGTCGGCGTCCTCGTCGGCGCCGGCGTTCATGGCGAGTTCGGCGCGTCCGCCGCCAGCCGCGCGGGAATGGCGAGCGAAATCGGCTGCGGCGCCTTCACAACGGCGCGCCGGACCAGCGCCGGATCGCCCGGCAGGTCGATGATGGTGGAGATGCGGGCCGGCGCGGGTTGGGGCGCCGGCGTGCCGGAGCGAGCGGCAACGCCTTTTGGGAATGGGAAAGCCGCATACGCCAGACGACCACGCCGGCAAGCGCGATCAGCGCCAGCGCGCCGGCGGCGATGGCGAGCCAGCGGATCATCGCGCGCACCCGCTCAGAAACGCCTCCGCTCCATCGCGCTCGCTCCCGATGCGTCTCAGACGGCGCGATAGAGCGGGCAAAACAGGCGACGGTAAGAGCGTGACAAAAGTGTGAGACGTATGTAAACATTTGCCCGCTTTACCGCCGGGCTGGGAGCGGACCGTTCCATAAACCAGGAGAGGGCGGCGCTTGCGCCGCGTCGTGTCGTTTCCCGAGGTTCGCCATGAACGCCCTCGTTCGCAGCTTCGTTGTTCTCGCCGTCGCCGGCCATGTCGGCCTGTCCTTCGCCGATGCCGGCGCGACCGCCTGAGGTGCGGCAGCCCATTTCGCCCGTGCCGACTTCGGCCTGATGCGGCTTGCGCAGGCGACAGGCGGAAACGGCGGCTCAACCGGCGGCGGCGCCCCCTTCTTCAATCCCGCCTATGGCGGCCAGAGCACGACGGCGAACGGCGCCTGTTCGACCGGGTTGCAACTCAGCGATCCCGACGCTTTCGCCAGCCCGCTCGCGGGTCTGGCGGCGATCAGCAAACAGACGCAGACCTATATCGAGCAATGCGCCTGCAAGACCCAGGGCTGCGTCGCCGACGCGCTCGACACCTACGCCGACGCCATCGCCAAAGTGACGCCCCGCCTGTCGCGCGCCCCGCCCTGAGCGATCTGCCGTCCGTCGTCCACGCCGCCGCCAGCCGCGCGCGCGGCGCCCACGGTGCGCGCGGCGGTCGCGGTGCTGAGGGAAGCCGTCGCGCCGCAAGCCCCGGCTCGGCTCATTATGAGGCGCTGCTGGCGCGCGCGCTTTTCGCCGCCGGTCAGTTCGATCAGGCCGTCAAACGCTATCGCGCCGCCGCCGAAGCCGGCGACGCCAGGGCGCTGGTGAGCCTGGGCCGGGAGATGCACGCCGCGCGTGGCGCCGAGCTTGTGCGACTTCGATTGCAGCAGGAAATTGACGACCTTGTCGGAGGTGTAGGCGGGATCGACGAAAGCCGGCAGCGCCAGCGACAGCGCGAGGCCCGCAGTCATCAGGAATGAAGCGTGCGTGGTGCATCTCCTTGCGCGCGGCCGGCGCCTGGCGCCTTCGGGCAAGCTTGCGTCGAGTTCCAAAACCTCGCCCCGGTCGCTCTATCGCGTTCGGCCTGGGCGAGCGTTCGAGGGGCGCTTACGGTCTGCATCTTATCCCAGGCAACATATTCCAAGGCACGGGTCCGTTGAATTTTCTTTGGCGCTTTAATGCTGACGGCGGCGGCCGGCTGAGGTTAGGCTCGCCGGACGCGCGCGGTTGGAAGCGCGCAAAAAGAAAGGGCTGCGGAGATGTCGTTCGATCAGACCGTCTTTCAGCCCAAACCCCAGGGCAGCTTGCGGCCGGGTGTGCGCCTCAACGGCATTTTCGAGATCGAGGCCCTCATCGCCGAGGGCGGCATGGGCGAGGTCTACAAGGGCGTGGCGCTGGCCTCGGGCGATGCGGTGGCGATCAAGGTGGTGCGCCCGGATCTGGCGCGCGACCCGGAAGTGATGGCGCTGTTCAAGCGTGAGGCGGCGATCCTGCACGATCTCCTGCACGACGCCATCGTGCGCTATTACGTGTTCTCGCTCGAACCGGAATTGCAGCGCTATTATATCGCGATGGAGTTCGTCGACGGCGTCTCGTTGCAGAAGCGCCTCGCCGACGGGCCATTATCGCCGGCCGAGGCGCGCATCCTGCTGAAGCGCATCGGCGGCGCGCTCGAACAGGCGCATGAACGGGGCGTCATTCATCGCGACATCTCCTCCGACAACATCATTTTGCCCGGCGGCGACGTGCGCAAGGCCAAGATCGTCGATTTCGGCATCGCGCGCGCCACGAGGCCGGGCGAGGGCACGATCCTGGGCGGCGGCTTCGCCGGCAAATACAAATATGTCTCGCCCGAGCAGGTTGGCCTGATGGGCGGGCAGGTGACGCCGAAATCCGACATCTACAGCTTCGGCCTAGTGCTCGCCGAGGCGCTGCGTGGCCAGCCGCTCGACATGGGCGGCGCGCCGGCCGAGGTGGTGGAGAAACGCCGCGTCGCGCCCGACCTCTCCGGCGTCGACGTGTCGCTGCGGCCGCTGCTGACGGCGATGCTCGCGCCCGATCCGCAGCACCGGCCCGGCAGCATGGCGGAGATCGCCGCCTGGGGCGAGGGCGCGACGCAGTTTCAGGCCGGCGCGCCGGCGCCGGCTGCTGCTGCGGGCAAACGCGGCGGCGCTGTCGCGGCCGTCGCGGCGGCGGTCGTCGCCCTGGGCGCCGGCGTCGGGGTCTACCTGTGGCGCGAACCGCTTGGCCTCGGCGGCCGGACGGTCGTGGCGACCAAGCCTTCGCCGCCGGCTCTGGGGCCGAGCGCGAGCCCAACGCCCGCCGCGTCGACGGCGGCCGGGACCGCAACGCCGGCGCCGGTGACGGCGGACGCCCTGCTCGACGAGATGCCGCCGAAACCCGCCCACAGCGTCGTCGCGCTCGCCCCGGCGACGGTGGGGGCAGCCTATCGCGCCGAGCTGCCGGCGTTCAGCGATCCCGTTGGCAAGGGCCTCGTGCTGCACGCCGCGCCCGGCCTGCCGGCAGGCATGACGTTCAAGGCGCTCGGCGGCGGCCGCAGCGAGGTTTCCGGCGCGCCCCAGACGGCCGGGGAAGCCGCCTTCGACGTGGTCGCCGTCACCGAGGCCGGCAAATCCGGGCGGATGAAGGTGGCGTTGACCGTCAATCCAAAGCCTCAAGCTTCGCCGCCCGCGCAAGCGCCGCCGCCGGCGCAGCCCGACGTCACGCTGGAGCCCGCGAAAGCGGGGACGGTTTACAGCGCCGCCTTGCCGCCATTTCGCTCGCAACAGGCGGTGTCGCTGCGCGCAGGCCCCGGCCTGCCGGCGGGCCTCGCGCTCAGCGACCTCGGCAACGGCCTCAGCCAACTCACTGGCGAGCCGAAGGCGCCCGGCGAATACGCCTTCGACGTGATCGCTGGAACCGCCAGCGGCGCGGAAGGGCG
>JAJYDD010000277.1:0-1822 GCA_021777795.1 Pseudomonadota bacterium
GCTTCTCGACGACGCTCTTGCCGTCGGGCAGCGTCAGCGTGCGCGTCAGGCCGTCAGGCGCGAGTACGCATTTGACCCCTGGCAGCGCGTTCGTGATGTCGCAAAACCCCCGGATCTTGGCCCAGACGGCATCGGCGGAATGGGTCGTTTGCGCCGTATAGGCGGCCTCGATGGCCGCCGCCGGGGCGCAAGCGAGCCCCAAGGCCGCGCAAGCCGCCAAAGGCGTATATTTGTTCATCTGATAAACCTCCCCATTGTGATTATTGATATTTGATTGAACCTTCATCGCAGGCGCGCCAAACTTGCATCGCAGGCGCGCCAAACTTGGTTGTTCGCTCGCTTCGGCGCGCCCGCCAACACTTTTCTTATGGCCTATCGCCTGCCGCAGACCAAGGCCCGTTGACGTCGCTCAAGCCGGCGTCGGGATTTCCTCCTGGCGCGCATAGCGTCGCGGCGCGAAACCCTCGACCGGGCCTTCGCTGTCGCGCGCGGCGATCTCGTTCACCAGCCCATGATGCGGCGATTTCGTGCAGGCAGGATCGCAGGCCGAAGCGTCGCCGAGCAGCGCCATCGCCTGACAGCGGCAGCCGCCGAAATCCTGCCCCTTGCGCTCGCAGGAGCGGCAGGGCTCCTGCATCCAATCAAAGCCGCGAAACGCCTCGAAGGCCGGCGAATGGGCCCAGATTTCGGCCAGCGGCTTCTCGCGCGCGTTCCAGAATTCGAGCCCCGGAATGATCTCGGCGGAATGGCAGGGCAGCACCTTGCCGCTGGGGGAGACGTTGAGCGTCTGCCGGCCCCAGCCGCTCATGCAGGCCTTGGGGAACCGCGCGTGATAATCGGGCGCGACATGGTCGATGACCACTTGGCCAAGATAATGCGCGCGGCGCGCTTCCACGGCCGCGTAAGCGCGATCCGATTGTTCGCGCGTCGGCATCAGCTTGGCGCGGTTCTTCAACGCCCAACCATAATATTGCGTATGCGCGATCTCGACCCGGCGCGCGCCGAGTTCGACCGCGAGATCAACCATGCGCGGCGCATCCTCGACATTGCCGCGATGGATGACCGCGTTGACGGTGAGCGGCAGGCCCTCGGCCGTCACCCAGGCGGCGACCTCGCGCTTCTTGGCGTAGCCGCCTTTGTAACCGCCGATCCAATCGGCTTGCGGCGCATCGACGCCCTGGATGGAAAGTTGCAAATGATCGAGCCCGGCGGCGACGAGGCGATCAAACAACTCGCGCGTCAGGCCGACGCCCGACGTTATCAGATTGGTGTAGAGCCCGGCCTCGACGGCGTGGGCGGTCAGTTCCGCCAGATCGCGGCGCGAGCACGGCTCGCCGCCGGAGAGATGCAGATGCAGCACGCCCATTTCGGCGGCCTCGGAGAAAATGCGCTTCCAATCATCGGTGCTCATCTCGGCGCGCGGCGCGTCGAGCGCGACAGGGTTGGAGCAATAGGGGCAGGCGAGGGGGCAGCGATGGGTGAGTTCGGCGAGCAGGCCCTCGGGCGGCGGCGGCGTGTGGCTCATAGCTCGGCCATCCTCTTTTCGGCGAGCGAGGCCAGCAGCGCCCGCACATCCGTCCCGACCCGCGCGGGGTCGGCCTTGAAGCGCTCGGCAAGGCCCGTCACGATCTCGCCGAGCGTGCGCGAACCGTCACAAAGCTTGAGGATCTCGACCGCGATCGGGTTGACCTTGACCACCCGCTCCGGCGCCAGCAGCACCCAGCGTTCGCGCACCTTGTCCTCGCGCAGGCGCACGCCGCGCGGCAGGCGCGGTCTGGCGTCGTCGGCGATCATGCCTCCAACTCGACGGCGAGCCCGTCAT
>JAJYDD010000277.1:1832-5720 GCA_021777795.1 Pseudomonadota bacterium
GGGACCAGCCGGCCGCCTCGATATGCTCGCGCTCAGGCGAATCGCTGCACAGAACCGGGTTGGAGTTGTTGACGTGGATGAAGATTTTGCGCGCGACGGCGACGCCGGCGAGTTGGGCGATGCTGCCGCGCTCGCCGTTCATCGCCATATGGCCCATGCGCCAGGCGGTCTTGTGCGACAGGCCCGCGCGGATCATCTCGTCGTCCTCGAAGGTGGTGCCGTCGAAGAACAGGAGGTCGGCGCCTGCGAGCCGGGCACGCAAGGCGTCCGTGACGCGCGCGCAACTCGGGATGTAATAGGCGCGCACGCCCTCGGCTTCGATCTCCAGGCCGACGGTCGTCTCGCCCTCGACGCCCAGCGCCAGGTCGGCGTCGTCAGAGGGCTCCATATAAAGCGGGATCTTACCGGGCACGGCGAAGGGCTTGATCGTGAAGCCGAGGCCGGTGTCGAGCGTCTCGCTGGGCGCCACGGCGACGCGCGGACACAACGCCTCATCGACGACAGCGAAAACGCCGCCGCGCACTTGGTCGAGCGTCGCCTCGGCGCCCCAAATGGTGAAGGGCTGCATTTCGCGCATGACGAGCAGCCCCGCGATATTGTCGATGTCGCCGTTCGGCAGAAAGACGCCGTGGATCGGCGAATGACGCGGCGCGCGGCGCGGATGCAGCGCGGGCGCGTCGAGAATTTGTTGGCGCAAGTCCGGCGTCGCGCCGAGGATGACCCATCTTTCGCCGTCGCGGCTCACCGCGAGGCTGGCTTGGGAGCGGCGCTCCGCGCGAGGATCTCGCTCCCATGCAAGGCGGCAGTTGGGGCAGAGGCAGTTCCATTGCGGAAAACCGCCGCCCGCCGCCGAACCTAGAACGAGGAAACGCACGTCTCGACTGTCCCAAGCCTTCTTACGCCCGAGCTTCTTTTACGCTCAAGCCTCTTACGCGCGTTTTCGTCGAGATCAGATCTCGGCGGAAGCGTAGGCGGTGACTTCCATGCCGACGCAGACTTCGCAGATTTCGGGAGTGGTCCAGGCCATTGTCGTCTCCTTAGGTTCCCGCCGTGGTTTGTTCGCCTGAAGCGATTTCGCTTTTCAGCCGAGGGACCCATGCGCGTGGCAGGCGGGACGCGAATGGGTTTCTCGGAGATTGCAATGTAGTGAGCGAGGCTTCCCGCCGTCTAGGCCCGAGGAGAGGATTCGCTCCGAAACGGGCAGGAAAATGTCCTAACGCCTTACCGTCATTCGGCGGCGAGCGCCTGCGGGAACGAGGCCGGGCAGGATTTCAGCCGCTCGCGCAGGTCCGCCACCAGCCAGCGCCCGGCGCGGCCGAGCGGGCGCGCGCGGGGGCAGACGACGTAGAGCGGGAATTCCGGCGGCGGCTCGCCATGCTGGATTTCCAGCCGCGCCAACCGGCCGGCGGCGACATGCTCGTCCACCAGATGCAGGGGCATGTTGCACCAGCCAAAGCCGCTGAGCAGGAATTCGAGCCGCGTCGTCTGATCGACGAAGCGCCAAACATGCGGGCTGACGACGCCGCCGCGCAGCGATTGCGCATAGGCGTTGCGGCCGGTCAGCACCAGTTGCACATGGGCCTCCAGATCCTCGCGCTCGGCCGGGCGGCCGAGCCGCGCCAGCGGATGATCGGCCGCCGCCACGGGCGCAAGCGCGATGCGGGCGAGGAATTCGGCCTGCACGTCCGGCGTCGGGCCGCCGGGTATGGGATAGATCGCCATGCGCGCGTCGCCGCTCAGCAACGATTCGCGGGCGCCGCCGAGCCCTTCGGTGAACAGGGTCGCCGGCAAATTGGGAAATTCGCCGCGCAGCGCCTCCAGGCTTTTCATCAGCAGCGGCATCGGGAACACCGATTCGACCGCCAGCGTTAGCTCAGGTTCGAGATCGTCGCGCATGCCGCGCGCGCGAGCTTGGAGGGAGTGGGTGCGCGCCAGCACGGCGCGGGCGTCGTCGAGCACGGCGGCGCCGAGATCGGTAAGGGTCGGAATTTTGTGCGAACGGTCGAATAAGGTAAGCTGCAGCGCGCTCTCCATCGCCTGCACGGCTTGGCTCACGGCCGATTGCACGCGCCCGAGCTTGCGCGCGGCGGCCGAGAACGAGCCGGTTTCCGCAACCGCGACGAGCACGCGCATCTGGTCGAGGGTCAGGGGGTCAAACATCCATCATCTCCGCAGATGGATAATAGCAGTTTTTTGTCAGTTGCAAAGATGCGACGAGCCGTCCATGTCATACTGCATCGCAGCGAAACGGTGAGATCCCCATGAACGCCCACGTATCCGAGCCGAAGATGGTCGACGCCGCCGCCCTGGCGCAATTGTTCACCGAGGCGCGCACCCACAATGGCTTCCTCGACAAGCCCGTCTCCGAGGAATTGCTCAAGAAGGCGGTCGATCTCGCCAAGATGGGGCCGACCAGCGCCAACCAGTCGCCGATGCGCATCGTGTTCGTGAAATCGGCCGACGCCAAGGCCAAGCTGTTGCCGGCGATGGGGGAAGGCAATCGCGCCAAGACCGGCGCGGCGCCGGTGGTGGCCATCGTCGGTTATGACGAAAAGTTCTACGACCACCTGCCGTTCCTGTTCCCGCACGCCGACGCCAAGGCGTGGTTCTCCGGCAACGAGGCCTTCGCCAATCGCGCCGCGTTCCAGAACGGCACCTTGCAGGTCGCCTATCTGATCCTGGCCTTGCGCGCCGTCGGCCTCGACACCGGCCCGATGACCGGCTTCGACAATTCCGCCGTGGACGCCGCCTTCTTCGCGGGGACGGCGGTTAAGTCAAACGTCATCATCAACATCGGCTATGGCGACGGATCGAATATGTTCCCGCGCAGCCCGCGCTTCGCCTTCGACCAGATCGCCAAGATCGTCTAATTTTACGGTCCCGCGCCATCGGCGCGGGACTTCAACTCGGAGCGGCTCATGGATTTCGGCATCATACCCTCTCGCTACGCCCCACATCTGCATGCGCTTTTGCGCATCGTCGTCGGGCTCCTGTTCCTTGAGCATGGGACGGGCAAGATCCTCAATTTTCCGCCCATTCACGCACAGATGCTGAATATGATGGGTTCCGGGATGCTTTACTTCACCGGCGCCTTGGAACTCGTCGGCGGCGCGCTCATTCTCGTCGGCTTCATCACGCGGCCGGTCGCATTCCTGCTCTCGGGCTTCATGGCCGCCGCCTATTTCATGGCGCATTTCCCGCGCGGCTTCTTCCCGCTCGCCAATATGGGCGAACCGGCGATCCTCTATTGCTTCGTGTTCCTGTATCTGGCCGCCGCCGGCGCTGGGCCGTTCTCCATCGATGCGCTGTTCGGCGCTAACGCTGGCGCACGATCATCCGCATCCCGTGGCGCGGCCGCAGCGTGATGCGCTGCTGAAGCGCGACCGGGTGGCCGGGAAACAGGTCGAGCCGGACGCGCTTCAACACATGGGCCAGCACAGTGAGGCCCTCCTGCATGGCGAAGGCCTGCCCGATGCACACGCGCGGGCCGGCGCCGAACGGAATGTAAGCGTAACGGTCGATCTTCTCGCGCTCGCCGGGCAGGAAGCGCGAGGGGTCGAATTCGTCCGGGTTGCGCCACAGCGTCTTGTGGCGATGCAGCACATAGGGCGAGACCGAGACGATGGTCCCGGCCGGGATGCGGAATCCCGCTAGCCAATCCTCGGAAATCGCCTCGCGCACGAGATTGGCGGCGGGCGGAAATAGCCGCATCGCCTCCTCGAACACGGCCTTGGTCGCCGGCAGACGCTCGCCGGGGTCGGTCTCGTCGTCGGGGTCGAAATGGGCGTCGATCTCCGCCTCGACCCGGGCGCGCCAGTCGGGCGCCTGCGACAACAGATAGAGCGTCCAGGTCAGCGCGTTGGCGGTGGTCTCGTGGCCGGCGCCGAT
>JAJYDD010000278.1 GCA_021777795.1 Pseudomonadota bacterium
TGAGCGTGGCCAGCCTCACCGGGCTCGATCCCAACTCCGCCGCGACCGAGCAGCGCATCGCCGACATAGCCAAGCAGGTCAGCGCCGCCCATTCGGGCGCCGGCGCGCAGGCGCTCGGCTGGCTCGCCATCGGCCGCAAGGAATATGCGGGGGCCGAGGCGTGGTTCAAGAAGGCGATCGAATGGGCGCCCGCCGGCGCTGATCCCGACGCCAAGGCGCTGGAGGGCTACGCGCGCGCGCTCCAGGGCGAGCGCCGGCTCAACGATTTCCTGCGCTTCAGCGAGGAATGGAGCGCCCGCCAGCCGGCGATGAAGCCGCTCTATGTGCAGGCCGCCGCCCAGGCGCTCGCCGCCGCCGCCGGCGCTGGGCAGGACCTGCCGACCGCCACGCTCGCCCGGGCGGGGCGCGCCTTCGCGGTTGCCCGCTCGGCCAACGGCGCGCAGGCGCTCGCCTGGCAGCGCGTCTCGCAGCACGATTGGGTCGCCGCCGTCGCCTGGTTCCAGGCCGCGCGGAACTGGGCCAAGACGCCCGACCCCAAGGCGACCGAAGGGCTCATCATCGCGCTGCGCAACCTGCATCGCGACGACGAGGCCGAGGCGCTGGCCTTCGACGGCGGCCAGCACGACGAGACGCTGCGCGCGCTCTATCTCGAAATCGTCGCCGACCGGCTGACCCGCAATCCGCCGTCGCCGCCGAACGAGAACGGCATGCGCCGCTTCGCCGACGCGGTCGTGGCCGCCAAATCCGCCAATGGCGCGCAGGCGCTCGGCTGGTATTCCTTCGGCGTGCGCCAATATCCGGCCGCCGTCGCCTGGTTCCAGAATTCCCTCGCCTTCGGGCCGAGCGAGAACGCCGCGCTCGGTCTGGCGATGACCTATCGCAAGCTCGACGACCGCGAGAACTATCTCAAGGTCGTCCAAACTTACGGCGGCGCCTACGCCAAGGTCGCCGAACTCGGCGGCGGCCGCGGGGCCTTGCGCGAGCGGCGCGCGGCGGCCGAGGACGGCGAGGCCCCGAGGCGGCGCTTCCACGCGACGCTCACGACGCGCGCGGTTCACGGCTCGCCCGCCAGCGCCGGCGCCTCCGCCGATCTCGCGCGCGGCTGGAAGCTGCTGAACCTCGGCCGCCCCAGCGAGTCCGCTCAAGCCTTCGAGGCCGCGATGGCCTCGGGCGCCGGCTCAGTGCGCCGCGACGCCGCCTATGGCCGCGCGATCGCGCTAAACTCCGCCGGCGAAACGGGCGAAGCCAGCCGCTCGGCTTCGTCGGCCCCGCTCAATGAAAAGCAGCGCAGCGACGTGGGCGCCCAGTTGCTCGCCAGCCGCGCCTGGGACGCCTATAACGCCGAGCGCTATCGCGAGGCGCTGAGCTGGCTCGACCGTCGCGCCGCCTTCGTCGCCGAACCGCGCGACCTTATGCAGTTGCGCGCCTGGTGCCTGCAAAAGCTCAAGCGCGCCGAGGCCGCCGAGGCGGTGCAGAGCCAACTCGACCGGCAATTGGCGCCGTAGAGGAAAGTGCAACCAAAACGCAAGCTTTCCAAGCTAACCGTAGGGAAGCGTCGAGGATTCTTAAAATCCCCGGCGCGGCGTCGAGCGTGAGTTGGGTGCGTACATGCGGCAAACCGGGTTCGTCGGGCGGCGTCGGTCTTCGACGGCGAGGATAGGGGGGCTGGCGGCCGCAGGGCTGGCTTTCGCCGCGCTCGCCGGCTGCGCTGTGGCCCCGCTCGACACGCGGGCGGGCTACGAGGCGCTCGACGAGGGCGCCGGCGGCCCCGCGCCGATGGCCCAATTGCCGGCCGCCGCCGGCGCGGTGACGGCGGTGCTGCAAAGCAAGGTGCGCGGCGTTTTAACCCAACGCATCGTGCTGAAGGGCGACCCCGGCGTCGCCGGCGAGAACGCCATCATCGTCAAGGTCGATCAGTCGAGAGGGCCGCAGGACCTCGACGGACCCGCAGGGATTCCCAACCAGGCGCGCATCGCCTCCGAACTCGACTCCTCCTTCGCCGGCGTCGAAATGCAGCTTTCGCAGACGTTCGCGCGCAACAGCTTCGGGCCGTTCGGCTATGCGATCGGCCATCCGAACCCGCGCGTCACCTGCATCTACGCCTGGCAATGGGGCATGCAGAAGCCGGCGGCGATCGGCGACGGGCCGACCGGCGCGCCCTCGATGCCGGCGGAGCCGACCTCGGTGCGCGTGCGGCTCTGCCGCTCGACCCTCGGCGAGGCGGAAATCGTGCCGATGCTGCGCCAGATGCAGGTGTTCCCGCCGGACTCGCGGGTCGCCTATGTCGATCCCGGCTCCCCCGTGGGCGAGGCCGGCGGCGACGCGCTGGCGGCGGCGGGCGGCGGCTATTTCGTCGCCTCCGGCCACACCCAGCGCGAGCGCCTTGAGGCGCCGCGCGCGCACCCGCATCGAAAGGTCGCCCATCATGGTCGCCGTCATCACCGGGTGGCGCAAATCGAGGAGCGCGCCGCAGCGGTCGATCCGCCGGCCAGCGGCGCGCTCGCCGTGCCGATGCCAGGCGGAGTCGCGCCGGCCGCGAGCGCCGCGCCGGCGCTCAATCCGCTGCTGGCGCCGCTCTCGGCCGCGCCGGTGGCGCGCGCCGCCAGCGACGATATGCCGTTGCCCGGCCGCGCCGCGCCCGCCCATGCCGACGCGCGGCCGGCTTCGATTCCGCTGCCGGATTAGAAGGCGACGGCGCGGCTGCGCTTGGCGGGACTATTGACGGCGGGCGCCGGCGCCAGAAGATCGCGCGCTGGCGCCGGGCGGCCGAACAGGTAGCCCTGGCCGCTGACGCAGCCCGTAGACTTCAGCCATTCGAGCTGTTCCGGCGTCTCGATGCCCTCCGCCGTGGTCATGACGCCGAGGTCGTTGGCCAGGCCGATGACCGCGCGCACAATCTTGCGGTCGCAGGCGTTGGACAGCATGTCCTTGACGAAGGAGCGGTCGATCTTCAACCGGTCGACGGGAAAATCGCGCAGATAGGCGAGCGCCGAATAGCCGGTGCCGAAATCGTCGATGGCGATGGCGACGCCAAGCGCCTTCAGATCGAGGAGGCCACGCAGCGCCGCGCCGTCCTCGCCCACGAACGCGGTTTCCGTCAGCTCCAGTTCGAGCCGCGAGGCCGGCAAGCGGGTTTCGGCGAGGATCTCGGCCACCCGCAGCGCAAAGCCCGGCCTGCGCAGTTGCAAGGCCGAGAGATTGACCGCGACATAGATCGGCGTCGGCCAGCGCGCCGCAGTCTGGCAAGCCTGGCGCAGCACATGAGCGCCGATTTCGACGATGAGCCCTGACCGCTCTGCCGCCGGAATGAAAACGTCCGGCGGGGTCATGCCGCGACGCGGATGGCGCCAGCGCGCCAGCGCTTCCAGCCCGACGACGCGCAGGGAATCGAGATCGACGATCGGCTGGTAATGGACCTCGATCTCGCCCCGCGCGACCGCCTGGCGCAGGTCATCCTCTATCATCAATTCTTCGCGCCGGCTCTCGCATTCGGCCCGCGTGAACAAGCGGTATTGGTTGCGCCCTGTCGATTTCGCCCAATGAAGCGCGAACTCCGCCGATTTCAGCACGTCCGCGAGTTCGGCGCCGGTGTTCGGGGCGATGGCGGCGCCGACGCTGCACCCGATCACCGTCGGGCAGCCGTCGATGTCGAACGGCTCGGCGAAAGCCGCGACGACCTGGGCGCCGAGCCTGTCGACCTCGTCCTGGTCCTTGACCCGGCCCAGCAGGGCGGCGAACTCGTCGCCGCCCATGCGGGCGAGGAAACTCGCGCGGCCGAGACATTTGACGAGTCGCTCAGCGACCAGTTTCAGCAGCCGGTCGCCCTTGGCGTGGCCGAGATCGTCGTTGATCTGCTTGAAGCCGTCGAGATCGAGGCTGAGGATAGACCGCCGCCGGCCGCCGCGCGGCCTTGCGAGGGCCGCCTCGGCGCGGCGGTGGAAGGCGGCGCGGTTGGGCAATTCCGTCAGCGGGTCGGTGAAGGCGAGGCGACGCAGCAGCCGCCGGCCCTCGTCCTGCTCGATGGCGAGGGCGCAGAGCCTCTTGCAGGTGGCCACCACGTCCATTTCCGCCGCCAGCGGCCCGCGCGTCTCCCGATAATAGAAGGCGAACGTGCCCAGCACGCGGTTGCGTGCGCCGCAGATCGGGCTCGACCAGCAGGCCGCAAGGCCGAGCGGCAGCGCCAGGCCGCGAAAGTCGCGCCACAGCCGATCGGCGGCGATGTCGGTGACGACGACCGGCTTGCCCAGATATGCGGCCGTGCCGCAGGAGCCGACCTCGGGACCGATCGCCACGCCGTCGATGGCGCGCGAATAGGAGGCGGGCAGGCTGGGCGCGGCGAGGGTTTGCAGCCGCCTATCGTCGTCGAGCTTAAGCACCGTGCATATCGCGCCAGGGGCGAGGCGCTCGGCGCGGCGGCACAACTGGTCCATCAACCGCTTCAGCGGCGCGCCGCGCGCCAGGGCTTCGAGGATGTCGCATTGCAGCGCCATCAGCTCTGGCGTTTGCAGCTCTCGCTCTCGCCGATCGGCAACCTCGCGGCCAAAAGCCATGCCCAAACCCGCCTGCAATCCGAACGCGACCCTCACAGCGCGCGCTGAACCCAAGCTATTCCGCCAAATGCTTGCAGAAGGATCAACGCAAAGCGATCAATCGGCGCTATAACGTCGCCGACCTATGGTCGGCGACGTGCGTTGTTTTACTTAACGCCCCAAATTTTCTTGTATTCGTCGCGATAGCCGTTGCCAGGGTCGAACACGTTTTTGTCACCGCCGTCATAGGCGACATTGTCCGCTGTCACGAGGTGGATCTTCGAGATGTATCCCGACCACGGCTGTTTGTGGAACGCGCGGTTCAACTCATCCACGAGTTGCCAGCCCTGCATGTTGAGCGGCTCCGGCACCGTGCCGTCCTGATATTGCTTGGAGCGGATGCGCTGGAACGCCGATTCCGAACCGTCGCCGCCCGATATATTGTGCGGGTAGTCGCTGCCCTTGATGCCGGCGGCGGCCAGCGAAGGCCCCATGAAGTCGAAATAGAGATCGTTGATGGCGAGGCTGTGCGTCCACTTCGCTCCGTATTTCTGCAACAACGTCGTGGTGAGTTGCGGCATGCGCTGCGAAGTCTCGGCGAGCGGGGAATCGACGAATTCCAGCACCTTGCAGCCGCCGCATTTCTTGATCGCGGCCTCCATCGCGCGGCCCTTGAACAGCGCGATCGCATATTGCGAATCCGTGAACACGATGACGCCCGCCTTGCCGCCGGATTCCGCGATCGCCTGATAGGCCGCGATCTTGGAGACGTCCTCGGGGTTGGTGGTCACATTGGCGAAGATGCCGGCTTCCGGCTCCGGGCCGGGGCGCGTGCCGGAGTGCCAGCCGACGACGGCCGCGCCGGATTTGGCCGCCGCGTCGAAGGCGACCTTCTGCTCGTTGGTGTCGAAGCCGCCGGCGACGACGCCATCGGGCTTGAGGGTCAGCGCCTGATCCATCGCCGCCGTGCGCCCGGAGACCGTGCCCTGGCCGTCGATGACGGTGACGGTCCAGCCGATCGCCTTGGCGGCCTCCTTCAGGCCCTCGGAGGCGCCGAGGATGCCGCCGTTCTTGAGGTCGCCGGCGACGAAGACGATCTTCTTGCCCGGCTCCGCCTTTGGGCCGGTGGTCGGGCCGTCCCATTTGTCGACGCGCGCCGTCGCCTGCTTGGCCATTTTC
>JAJYDD010000279.1 GCA_021777795.1 Pseudomonadota bacterium
AGTCCGATCTGACGGCCCAGAGCCTCATCGCGCAAGTGATCGAGAACGCGCAACTGGCGGCGCTGGAAGTGACCGACGCCGCCGATCCCGCCAATATGCGCAAGCTGCTCGAAGGCATTCGCAGCGCCGTCGAGCGCAGCGCCGAGGTGCTGGAACGGCTGAAGTTCGTTTCCCCCGGCCCGGAACGCAAATCTTGAAGGCGGATTTGCGCGCGCGGTTGCGCGAGGCGACGGGCGAGGCCCACGCCCGCATGCACACCCACCCCGGCTTCGCCGCCGCCGCCAGCGGACGCATCTCGACGCGCGATTATCGCGACCTGCTGGCGCGGCTCCACGGCTTCCATCGCGGTTTCGAGGCTCATTTCGACAGCGCCCCGGCCGCAATGGCGCAGGCGATCGCGCTGCCGGCCCGGCGACGCTCGGCCGCCCTCGCCGAGGATCTTCGCGCGCTCGGCTTGCAGGACATCGAGGCGCTGCCGCTCTGGCCGGCGCAGGTGGCGCTGGAGAGCGAGCCGCAATGGCTCGGCGCGCTCTATGTGACGGAGGGCGCGACGCTCGGCGGCGCCGCGATCTCCCGCGCGCTGGCCGAGGCGGGGTTCGGCGCCGCTCAGCGCCGTTTCTTCGAGGGCTATGGCGCTGAGCGCTCGCCGATGTGGCGCAGCTTTCTCGCGCGCCTGGAGCGCCATGCGGACGACCCCGAGGCCGCCGCCGCGCAGACGGCGGCCGAGGCGACGTTTTCCGCCTTCGAGGCCTGGATGCGGGATTGGCGGGGCGCTTCAGGCCCTGAGCACGGAAGAAACCGCCTGGACCAGGTAGAGCTTCTGTAACAGCAGCGCGGCGGTCGGGCCGTCCTCGGCGGTCGCGTCGGCGCCGATGCGGGCGGCGAGGTCCGGTCGGCCGTGAATCGCAGACCCTCCGGCCACCACCGAGATCAGTGGGTTCAGCGAGGCGCGGCGAACCGCCTCGATGGCGCGGGCGGCGGCGCCGAGCCCCTCGGCCTTGCTGATCGTAACGCCCGCGACGGCGAACCAGCCGGCGGCGGCGGCCGCGGCGTTCTCCCTGGCGCTGCGGCCGACTTCCAGCGCCGCCTCCCAGCCCGAAGCGCGCAGGAAGCTCGCGATCATCTCCAGGCCGAACAGATGGCCCTCGCGTTGCGGCGCGATCAGCAGCGCGCGGCGACGCGCGTCGCCGGCGGCCACAGGCGACTGGGTGTAGCGCTCCATCATGATGCGCAACCGATTGACGGCGATCGTGACGTCGACGAAATCGCAGACGTCTTCCTCCCATAATTCACCGAGGCGACGCGCGGTCGGCGCGAGCAAGGTTTCGAACAAGGATTCCACCGTCAAACCCCGATCGCGCAACCGCTCGAACAGCGCATCGGCGGCGCCGGGATCCCTGCCGAGGATCGCCTCGCAAAATTCCGCTATGTCCTCTGGCGTCGGCGGCGCGGCTTGCCCGCCGGCGATCCATTTGCGATGAAGGAGCGCCAGTTGCGGCGCGATGCGCTCGCTGACGACCTGCCGCAAGCGCGCGTTGCGCTCCGCCGCGGCCTCAGCCGCCTCTCTTGCGCCTTCCCACCCAACAGCGATCGAGGCGTCCCAGGCGCGGACACGGCAATCTTCAGCGGCTTCATTGCTTCTCATCGCCCCCCTCCCGGCATGCGAACCGTCGGGCAATTACGGCGAGCCCTTTTCCAGGTCGTCGAGGAGATTGAAGCCGATAATCGCCGCCGAGTAAAGCGCGTCTGACACATTTCAGCGATGTAACGACATGTTGTCAGTTGTCGTTCCGAGCGCAAGGGCGCCTCGCCCTTGCGCCCCGATGAAAAAAACTGCGCGATATCTGTATATTGTCGACAAGCTCGCGTTTCGGCGAGCGCTCGGGCGCAGGCGGTTAAAATTTGTGCGAGTTGCGCTCCCAGCGCGCCGCGAGGTCGAACACATGCGCGACAAGCGCCGCCGTCAGGGCCGCGCCGGTGGCTAGCGGCCCTGCCCCGGTCAGCAGATCGCGCGCGACCAGAAGCAGAAATGCGCCGGCCAGCAGATTGGCGATCAGCGAGACGGGGCGCGGCCCCGCGCCTTTCGCCAGCCGCCATGCGAGCAGGGCGACGCCTTCCAGTGCAATCAGCGCCAGCGCGAGATCGACCAGGCGCGGATCGAAACCCGCGACCGCCTTCACCGGCGCAGCCTTTCGGCGGCGCGGCCGAACGGCGCGTTGAGGGCGACGACGCGCCAGTTGAGCCAGCCGGCGAAAGTCACCCAGGCCAGATAAGGCGTCAGCAACGCCGCCGCGCGCGGAGAAAACGGCAGAATGAACACGATCAGCGCCAGAATCGAAATCCAGAACGGGATGAGTTCCATCAAGGCCCAATCCGGCCGCCTCAGCTTGAAGAACAAAGGGCTCCAGGCGAGGTTGAGCAGACCGTTGACTGCGAATAGCACGATCAGCGTCCAGCGCGCGTGCGAGTTTGGCGCGGCGTTCCAGGCGATGATTCCGGCAGTGGCGATGAGCGCGAAAATGACGGTCCAGGCCGGCCCGAACAGCCAGTTCGGCGGCCTGAGCTTTGGAAAGCGCAGGCGCTCGTACCACGGCCCGACATCGGTCATCAGGCCCCCGACGACGGCCACGACGGTGACGCCCGCCACCGCCACCCCAATCTCACGAAAATGTCCGCTGACGAAGTCCATCATGGCGACACAACGCGCAATAGGTGCGCTAGGTCCTTGAAAAAGATCCGGACATGCGCGAGCGGATCGCGGCGCCGCAGCTCTTTGTTCATGTAGGCTTCCCAGGTCAGGCGCTGCACATCGGGATCGCGGCAGATGCTGACGAAACGCTCCCGGCGCTTGTCGCTGGAATACCAGAAATATTGCATGATCGCGAGGATGAAGAACACGCGCCCATGCGCCTTCATGAAGCGCTTGCGCGCGCCAGCCAACGCCCGCGCGCTCCCGGTCGCCAGCGACGCCTCGACCGCCTCGGCGGCCAGACGCCCGCCGAGCATGGCGTAATAGATGCCTTCGCCGGAGGCGGGCGCGACGACGCCGGCGGCGTCGCCCGCCAGCACGACGTCGCGGCCGTTGTCCCAGCGTTTCAGCGGCTTCAGCGGGATCGGCGCGCCTTCGCGGCGAATCGTCGCCGCTGGCGCAAGGTCGGTCTCGCCGCGCAGCGCCGCCACCGCGCCTTTCAGCGAAAAGCCCTTGCGCGCGGAGCCGACGCCGACGCTCATGGTTTCGCCATGCGGGAAAATCCAGGCGTAGAAATCGGGCGACAGCGCGCCGCGATAGTGGATCTCGCAGCTCTCGGGCCGCTCGGCCGGCGTCGCGACGATCTCGTGATAGGCGAACACGAAGGGCGTGCGGTCGGCGCCCTTGATCTCCTGCCGGCCGACTTCGCTCAGGGCCCCGTCGGCGCCGATGACGAAGCGGGTCGTCAATTCGCTCTCATAGGCCTCGCCCTTTGGCTGGTAGCGCAAAACCACCGTGCCGTCGGCCTCGCGCGTCAGCCGCTTGTAAGTCCCCGCGACGCGCTCAGCCCCGGCCTGCGCCGCGCGCGTGCGCAAGAATTCGTCGAACTCGGCCCGGTCGACCATGCCGACATAGCCGCCCTCGATCGGCATGGAGACGCGGACGCCCTTCGGCGAGACCATCGTCGCCTCGCTGACCCGCGCTTTCAGGAGATGGGGGGGAATGGCGAAATCGCGGATCAGGCGCGGGGGAATCGCGCCGCCGCAGGGCTTGATGCGGCCGGCCTTGTCCAGCAGCGCCACCCGCCGCCCAGCCCGCGCCAGATCCGCCGCCGCAGCCGCGCCCGCCGGTCCTCCCCCCACCACGATGACATCATAAAGCGGCTCGACCATCTGCGCCTCCCTAGGCTCCGGCGCATCGAGGCGCCGCGCGATCCATGCTGAGGCGACGAAGGCGGCGGCCTCCGCGCCGAAAACCATCGCATAGGCGACAGCGGGCGAGCCAAGCGCGGCGCGGGCGACATCGACCAGCGCCGCTCCCGCCAGACCACCGGCCCCGAGCGCCAGCGCCTGCGCCGCGCCCCACAGCCCCATGCGCACGCCCTCGCGCGCTTCGCCTTGCGCCGCCAAACCCATCATCGTGGCGATGGCGGCGGCGGCGTAGACGCCATTGGCGAAGCCGAGCGCGAAAACGACGGCGGCAAGCGCGCCGGCGCCGAAGTAGGCGGTCGCGGCCAGCCCCACCAACCCCAGCGCCGAGCCGAGGCAGCCGCCGATCATCCATGATTTGAGGTCGCCAATCGCGCCCGCCGCGACCGCGACGAGGATCATGCCGGCGAGGGAACCGCCATGCAGCAGCCCCGCAAGTTTCGTCGTCGCGCCAGGCGGCTGGCCGAAGACGAGCCCGGCGAAGGGCTCGATCAGCAATTCCTCGGCGCTGTAGGCGAGCATCGAGACGAAGACGAAAATCGTGAACCGACGCGCCGCCGGCTGCCGCCACACCTGCCGCAAGGTGGCGCCGAACGAGCCCGCCCGCGCAACAGGCGCCGCGGGCGCGGTCTCGACGCCCAACACCGCGACGCAGGCCAGCACGAAGGCGGCGGCGCAGACGACGGCGGCGACGGCGACGAGGCGGGCGGGCGTATAGGGATCGAGAAAGCGGCCGGCGAGCGGCGCGGTCAGCGCGAAGCCGAAAATCATCATCAGCCAGACGACGGTCGCCGCCGCCGCGCGCCGCTGCGGCGCCACGCGCGCGGCCAGCGTCGCCAGCACATTGGTGCCCGCCGCCCCCGCCCCGGCGCCGACGAGCAGGAAGCCGAGCACGGCGACGCCAAGGCCGGCGGCGGTCGAGGACGCCGCAATCGCCGTCCCGAGCGCGGCCAGCACACCACCCACGCAAAGCGCCGCCATGCCCAGAACGATCCAGGGCGCGCGCCGGCCGCCGAGGTCGGAGCGATGGCCCCAGGCCGGGCGCAGGATCTGCACGCCGTGGAACGAGGCGACTAGCAGCCCCGGAACCAGCGCCGGCAAAGCCAATTCGACGATCATCACCCGGTTGATCGTCGCCGTCATCAGCACGACGACGGCGCCGAGCGCCGTCTGCACGAGGCCGAGCCGCAAAATGCCCGGCCAGGATAAGGTCGCCCCGTTCACGCGCCCGCTCCCGCCCGCAGCGCGAAGGCGCTGACGAGCATGCCCAGCACATAAAGCGAGGTGCCGGTGGCGTTGTAGAACGCCGCCTGTCCGCGCGGATCGCGCAACAGCCGCGCCATCAGCGCGAACTGTCCGCACAGCAGGCCCGCCACGGCGAGCGCGTGCCATGGGTGCGCCCATTTGAGCAGCAGCAGCACGACTACGACCTGCGGCGCCGCCATGACGACGCAGGCCAACCGCGCCGCCTTCGCCGCGCCGAGTTGGACCGGCAGCGAACGCAGACCCATCTGCGTATCGCCGGCGATCGACTTGAAATCGTTCAGCGTCATGATGCCATGCGCGCCGAGGCTGTACAGCAACGCCAGAGATATGACGCGGATGTCAGGCAAGCCTGACGCCATCACCGCCGCGCCGGTGAACCACGGCAGGCCTTCGTAGGCGAGGCCGACGGCGGAATTGCCGAGCCAGCCGTTCTGCTTGAACCGGAACGGCGGCGCGCTATAGGCCCAGGCGAGCGCCAGCCCGACGATCGCGGCGATGAACACCTAACGGCCGAGGCT
>JAJYDD010000280.1 GCA_021777795.1 Pseudomonadota bacterium
GCCATGTCGCCGGCCGCGACCGGCGCATATTCCGGCAGCGTGGCGACCGTGATGGCGTCGTCGATGCGATTGACGGCGTCGATGCGGGCGCGCGCGACCCTCAACAGGCCCGCCGTCTCGGCGAACAGGTTGACGCGCCCGGTAAACGGGGGATCGAGCCGCAGATGCGCGCCGGCGATGGCCTGCGCGAGCCTGATCGCCGCCTCGTCCTCGGCGACGTCGCCGGGCTCCAACTCGGCGACGATGACGCTCTCGACGCCCGCCGCCTGCAACGCCGCCTGCTCGGCGGGGCCGATGACCTGCCCCTTCTTCAGCCGCGTTTCGCCCATCCGCACCGCATGGGCGGAAATGGCGCCGCGCGCACACGCTACGGGCGCGGGGCCGAATTTCATGCGCGCTCCGCTCGCAGCGGCTTCTTGCGCAGCGCCGCGACGATTTCGCCGGCGACGGAGACGGCGATCTCGGCCGGGCTCACCGCGCCGATGTCGAGGCCGATAGGAGCGCGGATGCGCGCGAGGCTCCCGTCGTCGAAGCCTTCCGCCCTCATGCGTTCGAGCCGCTTGGCGTGGGTCTTTCGCGAGCCGAGCGCGCCAATATAGAAGCACTCCGCCTTCAGCGCCCGCGTCAGCGCCCGATCGTCGATCTTGGGATCGTGGGTCAGCAGGCAGATGGCGGTGTAGCGGTCGAGCGGGCGCGCTTGGAGGGCCTCGTCCGGCCATTCCGCGATTACGGGCGTCTCGGGGAAACGTTCCGGCGTCGCGAAGGCGGTGCGCGGATCGATCACAACGGGATCGAGCCCGGCGATGCGCGCGATCGGCGCCAGCGCCTGGCTGATATGCACCGCGCCGATCATCACCAGCCGCACCGGCGGAACCTGGATGGTGAGGAAATAACCGACCCCGTCGCGCTCGACCGTCCCGCTCTTGCCGGCGCGCAACGCCGCCTCCAGTTCCTCGGCCAGCGGATCGGCGGCGACGCGCTCGGCGGCGACGAAGCGTTGCGAGCCATCGTCGAGCCGGGTGACGAGCGCGCAGGCGTGTCGCGCCGCGCGCGCGGCGTTCATCGCCTTAAGGAGATCGAGCTTCATCCCTCGACCCGCTCGACATAGACCTTGATGCGGCCGCCGCAGGAGAGGCCGACCTTCCACGCCGCTTCGTCGGCGACGCCGAATTCCAGCGTTTTCGGCTTGCCGGAGGCGATCACGTCGAGCGCCTCCTCGACCACCGCGCCCTCGACGCAGCCGCCGGAGACGGAGCCGAGGAAGCGCCCCTCGGAATCGATGGCCAGATGCGAGCCCACCGGGCGCGGGGCGGAGCCCCAGGTCTCGATCACGGTCGCGATGGCGACCTCGCGCCCCTCGGCGCGCCAGGATTCCGCTGCGGTGAGAATGTCGTCGTCGGCGCCGGTCATGGGCATATCCCTCGCGCGTTGTGGTCGGTGCAATATAGGGCTGAGGCTCAGCGCGGCGCAATGGGCCGCAGCGGAAGTGTTGGCAGTTGACCCCGCCCGACCGATCCGCCATCGTTGCGAAAAGAGTCTGGCCGATGAACATGGCGAGCGCCGAGACGCTCAGTGTCGTTTCCTTGTCGCAAGTAGCGCGCGAAGCCCCCGCTTGTCGGCCCGCCGATCTTCCTCTTTCCCGGAGCCCCGCCGCATGAACGCGCCTATCAAGAACTCCATCGCCGCGCTCACGCCGGAGCTGACGGAATGGCGGCGCGACTTCCATCAAAACCCCGAATTGCTCTACGAATGCGATCGCACCGCCAGCAAGGTCGCCGAGCGGCTGCGCGCATTCGGCTTCGACGAGGTGCACGAGGGCATCGGCAAAACCGGCGTCATAGGCCTGCTGCATGGCGCGAGCGGCCCGGCGATGCACGCCGACAAGCGCGTGCTGCTGCGCGCCGATATGGACGCGCTGCCAATCCTGGAGGAGACCGGCGCCGGCCACGCTTCGCAGAACCCGGGCGTCATGCACGCCTGCGGCCACGACGGCCACACCACGCTGCTGCTCGGCGCCGCCAAGCATCTGGCCGAGGCGCGCGATTTCGACGGCACGCTCGTCTTCTGCTTCCAGCCCGCCGAGGAGGGCGGCGCGGGGGCGCAGGCGATGATCGAGGATGGGCTGTTCGAGCGTTTCCCGGTCAAGGGCGTCTATGGCCTGCACAACTGGCCGAGCCTGCCGATCGGCCAATTCGCCGTCGCCCGCGGGCCGGCGATGGCCTCGGCCGACCGGCTCGAAATCATCGTGCAGGGTCGCGGCGGCCACGGGGCGATGCCGCATCTGGCTCGCGACCCGATCGTCGCGGCCGCCGAAATCGTCATGAGCTTGCAAACCATCGTCTCCCGCGTTCTCGATCCGCTGGAGCCGGCGGTCGTTTCCATCACCTCCATTCACGCTGGGCAGGCCTTCAACGTCATCCCCGACACGGTCGAGATGCGCGGCACGTTCCGCACCCTGTCGGACGAGACGGCGGAAAAGATAAAATTGGAGATACGGCGCATCTGCGAGGGCGTCGCCGCCGCCAACGACATGACCGTGGAGATCAGGCCGTCGCCGACGCCTGCCTATCCGACGACCGTCAATCATCCCAAGGAAACCGACATCGCCATCGCCGCCATGCGCGCGGTGGTCGGGGCGGAGAACGTGATCGACAACATCAAGCCGGTGATGGGCGCCGAGGATTTCGCGTTCATGCTGAAGCGCGTTCCCGGCGCCTATATTTTCATGGGCAACGGCGACAGCGCGCCCGTGCATCACCCGGCTTACGACTTCAACGACGAGGCCATTCCCTATGGCGTCTCGTACTGGAGCGAGTTGGCCCGGCGCGTGCTTCCGGCCGATTGAGGCCTTTACCCGCGCGGCGCCGTTGCGTAGGCGAGGCGCCATGTTCACCGACCGCATCCTCGCCGCCCTTGTCCTCGCCCTCGTCGGCGTCGGCGTCGTGTTCGCCCTGTGGCCGGGGCTCGATCTGGCGACGTCGCGCCTCGTCTATGACGACGGCGGGTTCTGGAATTCGCCGGCGGCTTGGCGCGCGCGCGACGTTCTGAGGCTGGCGCCGTTCTGGCTGCTGGGCGGGCTGGCGGCGCTTTGGCTGCTGCGCCGGTGGGCGGCGGCGCGTCTGACCGCGCCGTCAGGCCGCGCGTTGGTCTTCCTCATCGCCAGCCTCGTCATCGGCCCCGGCCTCATCGTCAATCTCGGCCTGAAGGACCATTCGCACCGCCCGCGCCCAGTCCACGTAACGCAATTCGGCGGCGACGAGGCGTTCCGCCCCTGGGATCGTTTCGACGGGGCCTGCAAGCGCAACTGCTCCTTCGCCTCCGGCGAGGCGGCCTCCAGCTTCTGGATGCTCGCCCCGGCTTTGCTGGCGCCGCCGCCGTTCCGCGCCGTCGCGGTCGCCGCCGCGATCCTCTATGGCGTCGTAACTTGCGTGCTGCGCGTGCTGGTCGGCGGCCATTTCCTGTCCGACGTGCTGTTCGGCGGCCTGATCTCGGCGCTGGTGGTTGTGGCGCTCTGGCGCGTCTATGAGAAGCGGCGGCTTTAGGCCCGCAGCGCCGCCGCCAAGGCTTGCGGGTCGCGCTGCGGTAGGCCGCAGACCTGCCCGCGACAGACCATCGCCGCCGGCGTCTGCGGCGGCGACGGACGGCCGCCGGGCGCGCCTTGCGGCCACAGCGCCCGGTCGAGCGGCCATACCGCGAGCGCGGGATCGGGCGCGCGGCGGGCGGCGGCGGCGAGCGCGCCGGCGAGGGGGTCGGCGAGGTCGCCCTCCACCACGGCGCAGCCGCCGCGCGTGAGGAAATCCCAGGCGGCGAGCAGCAGCGGCGATTGCGTCAGCGCGCGGGGTTCGCCGCCGGCGAAGGCGGCGATGAGGCGATCCGCCGCCTCGCGCCATTCGGCGGCGTCAGTCAGGTGATAGAGCCGGGCAAGGACCTCCCCCATCAGCCCAACGCCGGAAGGCGTCGCGCCATCCTCGGCGACGCGCGCCCGCACGGCCGGCGCGTCCTGCGCATCCTCGGCGGTCATGTAGAGGCCGCCGTCCGGCGCGCCGAAGCGGGCGAGCGCGGCGCGGGTTTCGGCTTCGGCCAGCGCCAGATAGCGCGGCTCGCCCGTGGCCTCGAACAAAGCCAGCGCCGCGCGGGCGAAGCTCGCGCAATCGTCGAGCAGGCCCGCCGCGCCGATGCGCCCGTCGCGCCAGGAATGGATCAGCCGGCCCTGCACGTCGCGCAAGCGCGCGTCGAGAAAATCGAACGCCGAACGTGCGGCCTCCAGCATCGCCGGCGCCTCGAAGGCCGCCGCCGCGCGGGCGAGCGCGGCGATCATCAGGCCATTCCAGTCTGTGAGAACCTTGTCGTCGAGCCCCGGGCGCGAGCGGCCTTCGCGAAGGGCGAACAGGCGCGCGCGAGCGGGGGCGAGCGCGGCCTCAAGAGCGGGATCGGCGGGGCTGGTCATCCGCAGCACATTGCGGCCTTCCCAGTTGCCCTCTTCGCGCACGTCGTAGGCGGCCTTGAACGGCGCCGCGTCCGCCCCCAGCGCGGTGTCGATCTGCTGCGCCGTCCAGACGTAGAACAGCCCCTCCTCGCCATCCTGGTCGGCGTCGAGCGAGGCGGCGAAGGCGCCTTCCGCCCGCATCTCGCGCATCAGCCAGCCGAAAGTGTCGCGGGCGCGGGCGGCGTAGACCGGCGAAGGGGTCTCGGCATGGGCGAAGGCCAGCAGTTCGAGAATCTGCGCGTTGTCGTAGAGCATCTTCTCGAAATGCGGCACATGCCATTCGCCATCGACGGAATAGCGGGCGAAACCGCCGCCGAGGTGATCGTAGATGCCGCCCGCGCTCAGCGCGTCGAGCAAGCCGCGCACGGCGTCGCGGAAGCGGGGATCGCGGCGGCGGAAATATTCGCCCCAGAAAAAGCGGAAGATCGGCCCGTTGGGGAATTTCGGCGCCCGGCCGATGCCGCCGTTGACGGGATCGACGAGGCTGATGAGCGACTCGCCGATCGCGTTCAAATGATCGGCCGAAACCACGCCCGGCCCGCGTGGCGCGGCGATCTCGGCCAGATGAGCCTCGATCGCCGCGCCATTCTGTAACACGCCCGCCCGCTTCGTGCGCCAGGCGTTGGCGACGGAAGCCAGCACCTGGGGAAACGAAGGGCGGCCATAGCGCGGCGTCGGCGGCCAATAAGTGCCGCCGAAGAACGGCGCGCCGTCGGGGGCGAGAAACATCGTCAGCGGCCAGCCGCCCTGCTCGCCCATCGCGTGCAGCGCGGCCATGTAGTGCTGATCGACGTCCGGCCGCTCCTCGCGATCGACCTTCACGCAGACGAAATCGCGGTTCATCTGCGCGGCGATCTCCGGGTTCTCGAAAGACTCGTGCGCCATCACATGGCACCAGTGACAGGCGGCGTAGCCGATGGAGATGAGCACGGGCACGTCGCGGGTGCGCGCGTCCTCGAACGCCTCGCGTCCCCACAGCCGCCAATCGACGGGATTGGCCGCGTGTTGCAGCAGATAGGGCGAGGCGCTGGCGCTGAGACGATTGCGGGACTCGGTCATTCACACCCTCTATTCGGCCGCATGTTGCCGCCAAGCGCGCCATAGCGCAAACTCGCCTTCGTGAAGACAACGCCCGACGGACTGCCTGTGTTCGCCTTCCCCGATGCGGAGGCCT
>JAJYDD010000281.1 GCA_021777795.1 Pseudomonadota bacterium
GACGGGGGCGACCGGGGCCGCAGGCGCCGGAGCGGCTGCGGATTTGACAGGTGCGGCGGGCGCGGGCGCCGCAGCCGGCTTGGGCGCGAGCGAAACCGCCGCGCCGCCAGCGGCGGGCGTGGCGCCCTCGACAACGCGGCGCTTCTTCTCAACCACCACGACCTTGCTGCGGCCGTGCGAAAAACTCTGGCGCACGGTCCCGGAGTCAACCGGACGCTTCAAGTGCAGCGTCGGCTTCGGGCCGCCAAGCGACTTATCGCCGCTGTTGTTCGTATCCGTCATGCGTTGTTCCAGCTACCCGACTTCTTAGGTTGCGTCTCGGCGATCTGCGTTCCCAGGATCTGCACTCCTGGAATGCGAATTCCTAGGGCGAATTTGCCGCGGCCGGCTTCGAACCGACCACGGCGCCCGATCTGTAAGCGATCAGGCGCGCGACTTTAGCGAGGAAGGCCGCGCTCGCCGGCCCCGCATGCAGCGCTGCATGTATCACATTTGTCCGGCCCAATGCCAAATCCAATCGCGCCGACTCAAATAGATTTATAATTTTGACGCCGCGACCGCTGGCGTGCGCGATCCGGTCAAGCTTTTCGATCCCGTCCGAGGCCCCCTCGCGGGCGTGGATGAGCGCTGCGGCTCGGCCGGCCCGCAGCGCCGCCTCCACCTTCGCCGTGCCCGCGACGGCGAGGCCCGCCTTGTTGACCAGCGCCAAGAATTGCAGCGCGTCGGCCGCCAGCAGTTCATCGACATCGCGCGCGAGATCCTTGCTGACCTCGACCGGGCGACGAAAGCCTCGCGCAAAGCCGCCTTTGGCGGCGGCCCGCGCGACGGTCTCGGCGTCGAGCTGCGTCCACACGCCGCGCCCCGGCAGCTTGCGGCGGATGTCCGGCGTGACGACGCCCGCGGGCGAAAGCGCGAAACGCAACATCGCTTCCGGCGCCCCGGTCTGGCCGGTGACGACGCAAGTGCGCTGCGAACCGCGCTCGGTCCCGTCTTCGGGCTCGTGCGGCTTTTCCACGCTGGCCAGCACTCTCAGCCTGCCGCCTCCTCGCCTTCCTCGGCCGCGCCTTCCGGCTCGGGCTCGGGTTCGGGTTCGGGCGCCGCCTCGACCCAGCCCGCCTTGACGCGGGCGGCCATGATGATCGACTCAGCCTGCTCGCGCGAGATACCGAAATCGGAGAGGAAGCCGGCGTGCTTCTGATCCTTCTCGGTCCAACCGACGAGGTCGTCAGTGGCGCAGCCGGCGAGATCCTCGACCGTCCTCACCTCGTTCTGGCCGAGCTTGACCAGCATCGGCGTGGTCAGGCCCTCGATCTCCTTGAGTTCGTCGGCGACGCCGAGCGCCCGGCGCGCCGCGTCGTGCTCAGCCTCGATGCGTTCGAGATAGCCGTTGGCGCGGGCCTGGATCTCGGCCGCAGTGTCGTCGTCAAAGCCCTCGATCGAGGCAAGCTCATGCAGTTCCACGTAAGCGATCTCCTCGACCGAGCGGAAGCCCTCGGAAGCCAACAATTGTGCGACCGTCTCGTCGACGTCGAGGCAGTCCATGAAGTTCTGCGTGCGCTCGCCGAATTCCTTCTGCCGGCGCTCCGATTCCTCGGCTTCCGTGAGAATGTCGATGTCCCAGCCGGTGAGCTGCGAGGCGAGGCGCACGTTCTGGCCGCGCCGGCCGATGGCGAGCGAGAGCTGATCGTCGGGCACCACGACCTCGATGCGCGCGGTGTCCTCGTCGAGCACGACCTTCATGACTTCGGCCGGCTGGAGCGCGTTGACGATGAAGGTGGCGGGATCGGACGACCACGGGATGATGTCGATCTTCTCGCCTTGCAACTCGTTGACCACCGCCTGCACGCGCGAGCCGCGCATGCCGACGCAGGCGCCGACGGGGTCGATCGAGGAATCGTTGGACAGCACCGCGATCTTGGCGCGCGAGCCGGGATCGCGGGCGACCGCCTTCACCTCGACGATGCCGTCGTAAATCTCCGGCACTTCCTGGCTGAACAGCCGGGCGATGAACTGGGGATGCGTGCGCGACAAGAAAATCTGCGGCCCGCGCGCCTCGCGGCGCACGTCGTAGACGAAGGCGCGGATGCGGTCGCCGGGGCGGAACATTTCGCGCGGGATCAGTTCGTCCCTGCGCACCACCGCCTCGCCGCCGGCGCCGGTGAGATCGACGACGACATTGCCGTATTCGACGCGCTTGACCTGGCCGTTGATGATGTCGCCGATGCGGTCCTTGAACAAATCATATTGCTTGTCGCGCTCGGCCTCGCGGATCTTTTGCACCAGAACCTGCTTGGAGGCCTGGGCGGGGATGCGGCCGTAATCGAACGGCGGCAGCGATTCGGCGATCCAATCGCCGATGCGCGCGCTCGGGTTCTTCTTATGCGCCTCGTTGAGCGTGATCTGGGTCGAATCGTTTTCGAGTTCGTCGACGACCAGCAGCAGGCGCGAAAACTTGATGACGCCGGTCTTGGGGTCGATCTCCGCGCGCACTTCGGTCTCTTGGCCGTAGCGCGAGCGCGCGGCCTTCTGCATCGCGTCCTCCATCGAGGCGAGCACGATGGAGCGGTCGATGGATTTCTCGCGCGCCACCGCGTCGACGATCTGCAAAAGCTCCAGCCTGTTGGCGCTGACGGCCATTTGGGTCTCCTATGAACCAGAGCGGGACTTGAGGGGTTTTACGCCTTCGGGGTCCGCTGACTCTGTCCTTCCTGCTGTTTGCGGGCTTCGTTCTTCTGGCGACGGTCCTGCGCACGCTCGCGCCGGCGGTCTTTCGCTTGCGTCTTCTCGCGCCGCAGCGCGTCGCGGATCAACGCTTCCGTCATCACCAGCCTCGCCTGCGCCATATCGGCGACGGCGAGACGGGCGACGGTCTCCTCGCCCTCCTTGCCATCGACGAGACGCAGGTCGATGGCAAGCTGGCCCTCGACGGTCTCGACCGCCTCGATGACGCCGTGGAAACGCTTGCGGCCTTCGAGCGGGCGCTCCAACTCGATACGCGCCTCGTGACCGACGGCGCGGCGAAAGTCGGATTCGCGCACCAGCGGCCGATCGACGCCGGGCGACGACATTTCCAGCCGGTAAGGCGCGCTGATCGGATCTTCGAGATCGAGATGCGGCGAGACGGCCATACTGGCGGCCTCGCAATCCTCGACGCTCATCGTCCCATCTGGCCGCTCGGCCATCACCTGAAGCACGGGCGCCGCGGC
Source organism: Pseudomonadota bacterium (assembly GCA_021777795.1). GTDB lineage: Bacteria > Pseudomonadota > Alphaproteobacteria > Rhizobiales > Beijerinckiaceae > Roseiarcus. The sequence goes on from JAJYDD010000281.1 coordinate 3,207, forward strand.
GGCGGAAAGTTTCACGCGCACCAAACGAAAGCCGAGCGCCCGCAACGGCGCCGCGACGATTTCGGCGATGCGCCGCGCCTGCCCGGTCTCGACGATGAGCCGCGCCTCGTCGAGGCCCTCGGGGGCTTCGTCGAATGGCGCGAGATGCTGAACTTCCATGCGCTCCGGCCAGCTCCTGCGGCCAATAAAAAAGAGCGGGTCCCGGCCGGGGCCCACTCTCAAAAGGGCTCCGCATTTTCATGCAAAGCTATGAGATTGACTTGAACGCCATATAGTCGAGGCCCCACCGAAAAGCAAGAGCGCGTTCGCCGGCGCCTCATTGCGCCGACAAGCCCAGCAGTTGCTCGACCGCCTTGGCCAAATTGTGGGTTGTGTAAGGCTTTTGCAGCACAATCTTGGAGCGATGCTCGTCCGGCAGTTTGGCCTGCTCGCCATAGCCCGAGGCGAAGAAGAACGGCACGCCGGCCTCCCGCAGCCGGTCGGCGACGCCGAAACTCGTGTGATCGCCCAGATTGATGTCGAGGATGGCGAAGTCGAATTTTTGATCGTCGAGCGCGCGATGGGCCGCCTCCCCGGTGGAGGACGCCTCCAGGCGCGCACCGAAGCGGGTGACGATGTCCTCCGCGTCGAGCGCGATGATGAGGCTGTCCTCGACCAGCAACACCGACATTCCCGCCAAAAGGTCAGGCCTCACCGGCGCATGAGGCGCGCGCCTGTCGGGGAGATGGACGAGCGGCCCCTTGAAATCGCGCCGCTCGGAGACGTTGCGGGCGGGAATGCAGAAGCGGGCGCGCACCCCGGCCCGCTCGTAGGCGATCTCCGCCTTGCCGCCGAGATCGTAAGGCACCGAGCGGCCGATGATCGTCGTGCCGAAGCCTTTGCGCGTCGGAGGGGAAACCGGCGGCCCGCCGCATTCCTCCCACGTCAGGATCAGGTCCTTGGCGTCGTCCAGGCGCCAGTGGATATGCACGAGGCCATCGCCGGAGAGGCTGCCGTATTTGGTGGAGTTGGTGACCAGTTCGTGAACGACCAGCGCCATCGTCGAATAGGCCTGCGGATTCAACAAAACCGGCGGCCCTTCGGAATGGATGGAGTTCTCCTTGTTGGCGGCGAAGGCGGAAGCCTCCGCGTCGATGAGGGCCTGAAGCGGCGCCGGTCCCCAATGGTCGTCGGTGATCTGGTTATGGGCGCGAGCGAGCGCGTGGATGCGCCCGTCCACGACATTGACGAATTCGCGCACCGCATCTTCGTCGGGCTGCGATTGGCGCACCAGTCCGCGGATGACGCCGAGGATGTTCCTGACCCGGTGGTTAAGCTCGGCGATCAGCAATTCCTGCCGCGCATTGGCCTGATGGCGTTGCACGGCGGCCTCGTCGGCAAGCCGCAGCACGACTTCGATCAAGGTGGCGCGCAGCGTCTCGGCGACGCGTATCTCCGAGGCGTTGAACGGGCGCGAGCGGCCTTCGACCTGCTCGCGCCATTCGGCGAAGCTTTCGCGCGGCGTCAGGCGCGGGCCGTTGGGGCCATATTCGACCGGCTTGTGCGGATCGCCGGCCCAGCGCACGGATTCGCGCATCTCCGAGCGGAACAGCACCACGTAATCGCGCGGCGAGCGCGAAATCGGGATGGCCAGCAGGCCCGAGGACTGTTTGGCGAAGGGCTCGGCGCGTTCGACGAGCGAGCCGATGCGGTCCGTGGCGAACACCCGCCCCGCCGCCGTGCCGTTGAGCGCACGTACGATGCGGCGGAAATCGTCGGTAGGCGGCGTCACGCCGGAGAAAGCATAGCTGCCGTTGATCCAGACCCCGACGCCATCGGCCGGAATCGTGCTCGTCAGGATGTCGGCGAGCCAGTCGGGATCGTTGAGCAGCGTCTCGTCGGAGGCGACGGCGCCGAGGAGTTGGTCGGAGATGTCGCGGGCGCGGCGCTCGTATTCGACCAGCGCCTTGCGCTCGCGGCTCTCAAGCCGCATCGAGAACATCTGGGCGAACAGTTCGCTGACCGAGCGGCGCTCGAAAGTCGGCGAACGCGGCGAATAATGGTGGCAGGCGAACAGCCCCCAAAGCTCGTCATCGACGAGGATCGAGATTGACAGCGACGCCGCGACGCCCATGTTTTTCAAATATTCGATGTGAATGGGCGAGACCGAGCGCAACACCGACAGCGAAAGGTCGAGCGGTTTGTCGATTTCATCGAGTTCAGGAAAGATCCCGACGGGCGCGTCGTTGACGTCGTGGATGACGCGCAAGAGGTTGCGCCGGTAAAGCTCGCGCGCTTGTTTTGGAATATCGCTGGCGGGGTAATGCAGGCCCTTGAACGAGCCTATTCCCGGCTTGCAAGCCTCGGCGATGACTTCGCCGGCGCCGTCCGCCGCGAATTTATAGACCATCACCCGGTCGTAGCCAAGCAGCGCGCGCACCTGCCGCCCGCCCTCGCGATAGAAA
>JAJYDD010000282.1 GCA_021777795.1 Pseudomonadota bacterium
TCGGGAGTCGACCTGTTCAAGGCGTTCGTCGTGCAGGAAAGCGGCGATCCGCGCGCGAGCTATATCGGGCGCGAGACTGTCGAATTCGCCGTGGCCGGCCGAATCCTTGCGCGCCATCGCGAGCAATCGTTCGACGTCGTCCATTCGCAGCGAACTCATGGCCTTCTTGACGGTTGTCAGCCGCAATTGCGCATTGGACTCGTGATCGAGAATCGTCTCATAGACGGTCAGGGCGTCGGCGTCCTGCCGCGACCTGTGATAGGCCTCCGCGATCGCCCACAGCACGTCGATATCGACTCCTTCGAGGCTTGCGCCTGGATCCTTGAGCGCCTGCACGATCTCGCCATAGCGCTGTTTGCCGGCAAGGCCGAGGATCTGGTTGCGAAACAGCTTGCCGGCGAGTTTTGCGCGCAGGTCGGGGGAGGGCTCCCAGCCGGGCTCGGCCTTGCGCCGTTCTGCGATGGCCTCGCGCAGTTCGTCGAGCTTGTCCGCGCCATAGAGATCCCAGAGATCCTGTTCGTCCTCGCCGCCGGGCGTGGCTTGCGCGTAATCGATATCGGGCGGGGCCCAGTTCGGATAGAGCCGGCGCAGGCGTTGAAGTTCCGCCTGCGCGCGCGCGGTCTGTCCGCTCGCGGCGTAATAGCGCAAGGCGCTCTCATCGACTTTGCGCGCCGGGGCGCCGGCGTGCGTGGGCGGCGTTGACGCGACCGGCTGGGGGGCGGGCGCTTGCGTGTCGGCGGGCGCTTGCGTGTTGGCGGGCGCTTGGGCGTTGGCGGGCGCGGTCACGGCGAAAGCCAGAGCGATCGCCAGACGCGCGGCGTGGCGAGGCGGCTTCAGGGTTTCGAACATGACGCGTACCTCATATGCGCGGCGACGATCGCGAGCATGTGCAAGGTGGTCGGGTAATAGGACTCATTGCTCGTCGCGGTGAAAAATTCTGGGCTCAAAGGCGTTTGCTCCGTCACGCAGAGCGTGAGTCGCGCAACGGCGTCGTAATCGTGGTCGCCGAACGGCGCGCCGCGGCGGCCCGTATCGACATCGACCGGAGCGAGGGCGGGATCCCGCGACCAGAGCGCGACAAAAGGCGCGTAGGTGGCGCGGTCGCCGACGCCCGCCATCGCCATGTAAAGGGGTATGCGGATGGCGTTATAGGAGAAGGCGCGGGGAAAGCCCGCCGCGGGCGCCCATTTGTCGTCCTTGGCGGCGATCCAGTCGCTTGACAGGTTGGCTGGGCCGAAACGCGCCGCCTTGATCAGCGCGAGTCCTGACTGGATGAGGCCGCTCCAATCGACTTCCGGCGCGACGAGGGGGAGCCGCTCGAAAGCCGGGAAAACCCAATAGGACAGATTGAGCGCCGGACCGTCGGGCCGGTCCTCCTTGGCGAAGCCCGCGACCGCCGGCAGCAGCAACGGACCGTCCTTGCCTCCGACCAGCAGCAGCTTGCGGCCGACCTCCACGGCGATGCGGCGCGCGGCGACGCGATAGGAGACGTCGCCCCAGTAATCCGCCGCTTCGGCCAAGGCCCAGGCGACCAAGATGTCGCCGTCCGAGGCGTCGTTCATGTCGGCGACCGGCGGGCGAGCCCGGGGATTCCAGAGCCAGGCGACAAGCTGGTCGTCTCGGGTCATCATATTGGCGCGGGTGAAATTCCAGATGCGGTCGAAGGCGTCGTGATCGTTGGCGGCCACGGCGAGAAGCATGCCATAGCCTTGGCCCTCGCTGTGGCTGACCGCGCCATTGGCGAAATCAATGACGCGGCCCGATTGCGTTATGAAGCGCCCCTTGTAGCGCGCCCAAATTTCGGGACTCGCCAGAACGCCGCCGAGCTTTTTCTCGCTGGCGTCGAGATCGAGCCGCTCCTGAGCCGCGGCCGGGGAGGCTGCTTTCGGCGCGGCGGCCTCGGCGGGGAGGGCTGGGGCTGCGGCGCTCTCGGCCGGGGCCCGCGTCTGCGCCGCCACGGGCCCGGCGACGAGCAGGAGGCCGCCGAAAGCAAGGGCGCGCGAGAGAGCGAGGCTCATTGGGCCCTCCTGCCGGCATTGCGTACGAAGCCGTGGGTGGCGATGGCGAGAAGGAAGGCGACGACCAGGACCAGCGAGACATAGGCGCCGGCGTTGAGCGAAAACCAGCTCGCCGCGATCAACCGCACATTGGAAAGCGACAGCGGTTGGGTGACGACGAAACGCACGTTCTTCGGGGGAAGAGACGAAACAGCGCCGTCGGAATCATCGAGAATCGAAAGCCGCCCATCCAATTGGCGCCAGACGCGCGGATCCGAAACGCACTCCGCCGATTGCGCCAGAACCGAGGAATTGGGCGAGGTCACCAGGGTCCAGACGTCGTCGGCGGTGTCGCCGCGCGCGCTCTGGGCGATCAGGAGCGAGTTGTCGCGCCGGTAGATCATCGTCGCCGCCTGTTCGTCGCCATCGGCGACGAGCGTCTGCGCCTCGTCGATCGTGCCGCGCCATAGATCTTGCGCCACCGCGCCGAGCTTCGCGCCGGCTTCGCCGATCCACTTGCGCCAGCGCCCCTGTCCGGCGAGCCTCTCGGACCATTGCTCGAAGAGGGCGCGGTCGTCAGCCTTTCGCACGGCCGACGGCGACGCCAGCAAGGACGCAAGGTCGATCGGCGGCGCGGCGACCGCGGCTGGCGCGCGCCGCAAATGGCAGGCCGCCGGCAGATTTTTTTGCAGCACCAGGCGATCGCGCGCGCGGATGTCGGCCGGCGACAATTGGTCGCGCGGCTCGCTTGAAGCGGCGAGACGATCGCCCCAGGCGGCGCGCATCCGGTCGGGATCGAGGCCGACGGCCCGCGCCGTCGCGGGATCGAGTTGGCCGGCGGCGGCCACGACCAGCGTCGCGCCCGAGCCGACCGGGGGCGGCGTCAGGGTGAAGCGGAAGTCGATCGGCCGGCCCGCGGACGCGGCGAGGCGCGCGGCGAAGGTGGCGGCGGCGGCGATGGAATTCGTGTCCGGCGACGGCGCGTAGAGCTTAGGCTGCTTCGTTCCGCCTATGAAGGGAAATCCGCCCGAGGCGGTGACCGCGAGATCCGGCACACGGCCGATCCGGGCCAGTCGCGGGATGCGCAGCGAGGTCGAATCGAGGAAAAGAAAGCGCTTGTTGCCGGCGATGGCGGAAAGCGGGTCGCAGGCGGCGTCGGCCGCGTTGGACAATTGCGCCTGAATTTCGATGCGGTTCAGTCCGGGACGGAAAAATCCGAGCGGCAACGGCAGGGTTTTGTCCGTGAACACCTCGCCATGGGAATTGGACATCGGCGCGGAGACGGCGTTGCGTCCATTGATCGCGACGATGATCTTGGCGCTCGAGGAAAGCCCCGGCGCATAGCCGCCCGCGAGATCGAGAAGCACTTTGGCGTAATCGGCGGCATAGAAGTCCGCCGGCATGACGATGTTGAAGCCGGCGCGGAAATAACGACCGGAAAATTCCACGCTGTGCAGGCCGAGATCGGAGAGCCTCACTGTCTGCCCGCCCGAGACGCGGTAGCCGGGGAAGGCCTGGGAAGCGCGCAGGCCCGCGAGGGAGCCATGCGGCTGGGCCGCCTTGCCGAAGGCGACCAGCGCGCCGTTGACATCGTCCTGGGTCCTGCCGGTGATGACGATTGTGGCGCGCCGTGTCGGCGTCGCCGGCAGGGCCGCGAGACGGGGCCCCTCGACATTGGCGAATTCGGCGAGATCGGGCGTCGCGGCCACGTCGGCGGCGAGGCCTATCACCAGATTGACGCCATATTCGCCGCCCGCCATCGGTCCCACATCGACCATGGGCTGTTCGAAATGGCCGCCGGAGGCGATGATCTGAACGGCGCGGATGACACGCTCGATATTGCCGGGGCTGGTGCGGCCGGGCAGAACGGCGCGCACCGGCAGGACGCCTTGAGCATCGGGCGGCAAGGCGGCCAGATCGGCGAGATCAAGCGCCCGGCTGTCCCGGACCGGCATCAGGAATCCGGTCTGCGACGGATCGATCTGCGTCCACAGTTCATAGGTCGCTTCGAGTGAGCAATCGACGCGGTGGCGCTCGTCCACCGCGATGCGCACGGCGTTGAAGCCAGGTTCGAGGACGCCGGCGGGAATGTCGAAATCGACGGATTCAACCTTGTCGAAGGCGGCGACGCGGGTGGCGCCGATTTCGACGTCGTTGATCGACACCGTGATTTTCGAGGCTTCGGGCATGACCGAAACGGCGGAAATATAGCCGAGACGAAAACGGAGCCGGCTGCGCGCCTGGGCCGCCGAGAGATAGATCGGCCATTCCGACGCGCCGGCTTCGCCGCCCAAGCGGAAGCCCTGAATATTATTCGGGAGATGGCGCAAAACGAAGTCCGCGTCGGGCTCCGTCGTCGGCAAAGGCGCCGGCGCGGCGGCGGGGGATGGCGAGAGCGCGGGAGGCGGCGCGGCGTTGGTGACGTCCTGCGCCGTCCCGGCCGGGACGGCAGCGGGAAGGTTCGGCGCGACGGCGGGCGCGGCCCCCGAAGGCGGCGCGGGCCGGATCGAGCCCACCGCGTTGCGGTCGACGGGCCTCGAGGCCGGCTTTTCGCCGAGAGCTGGAGGGGGAGTCAGGGCGATGCGGCCCGCGCCGAGAAAGAAGCCGATGTCCGGATTCGCCGCCATCGACTGGCCGCTGGCTGGCGTCGCGGCCATCGTGAAAAGCAGGGTGAGCGCCGCGGCGGCGCGCGTGGGCGCCGGCGGCGGCATGTTTCTGTTGGGCGTGTTCGTGCGCATCGTCACGCCTTTTTCTGCACTTTTTCGGCAAACGGCGCCCTGGCGCCGTTCATCTGCGCCGCCGCAACATCGAGGAGGCTGCGCAGGCCGGCGATCGAGGCGTCGGCGAATTCCATCACCGGCGCGCTCTGGCTGGCTATATCCGGCTCGGGTTCGGCGCTCGTCCTCGGCGCGATCTTCGGAAGCACGTCCCGGACCGCATAGCGAATCGCGCGAACGGGCTCGGCGAGGCCCCACCAGATGAATTGGGCCGAGCCGGCGAGAAGGTTTTTGTGCGTGCGCCGCGACGCGAGAAATCGGGGCAGGGCTTCGGAATCGCCATACATGAGTTCGGCCAGGGCGAAATAATCGCGCGGGCGCATGTCCTCGAATTGGGCCGCGACAAAAGCCTCGGCCGCGCCGTCCTCGGAACGCAGAATCCTTAACGGGAGGCTCTGGCGCGGATGAAGCGCCGCGGGCATCGGCTTGACATGGAGCCTGCCCTTGAGCGGCTTCGCCCCCAGGTGTTCCGGGGGCGCGCCGATAAAGGCGAAGGCGCAGCCGCCGGCGGAAACATTCCTGACCCGAACCGGATAGCGCGCGCCCTCGATGACGGCGACGGCTTCGCGATCAACGCCAAGGCGCGGATGGCGGTCGGGCTGCTTGCGCTCGGAGACCGCGCCAAGGGCGGCGCCCGCGATCATCATGTTGAAGGCGTTCCACAGGCCGACAACCAGCATCAGGCCATTGGCGCCTGGATCGAAGGCGTAGCGCCATATTGCGGCGCATTCCGCGACGAGCAGCAGGCCCCATGCCGCGAAAAACGGCCAGGACAATTCCGACAGATGATCCTCGTCCAGCGACAGGCCCTTGGCGGTGACGTTGAAGGTCGGCTTGCGCGGCGAGAGGACCACTGAGACGATGGCCTTGGC
>JAJYDD010000283.1 GCA_021777795.1 Pseudomonadota bacterium
GCCGGCCTCTCCAACGGCAAGCCGGCGGTTGGCGTCGTGGTGTCGCGCGAGCCGGGCGCGAACATCATCCAGGCGGTCGACAACGTGAAGAAGGAATTGCCGCGCCTCATCGCGGCTCTGCCCGGCGACGTCGATCTCCAGGTGGTCGTCGATCGCTCGATCACCATTCGCGGCTCGCTGCGCGATACGCTGTGGACGCTTGTCACTTCGGTCGTGCTGGTGATTTTCGTCGTCTTTGTATTCCTGCGCGACGTGCGCGCCTCGGCGGTGCCCAGCGTCGCGGTGCCGGTGTCGATATTGGGCTCGTTCGCGGCGATGTATCTGTTCGGCTTCAGCCTCAACAATCTTTCGTTGATGGCGCTGACCATTTCGACCGGCTTCGTCGTCGATGACGCCATCGTCGTTCTGGAGAATGTCAGTCGTCATCTGGAGGAGGGCAAATCGCGGGTCGCTGCCGCCATCGAGGGCGCGCGGGAGGTCGGGTTTACGGTGGTGTCGATCAGCCTGTCGCTGGTCGCGGTGTTCCTGCCGCTGTTGTTGATGGGCGGGCTCGTCGGGCGGCTGTTCAAGGAATTCACGCTCACCCTGTCGATGGCGGTGCTGATCTCGATGGTCGTCTCGCTGACGGCGACGCCGATGATGTGCGCGCTGATCCTGCCGCGGCAGGCGAAAACCCGGCATGGCCGGCTCTATTATATGGTCGAACGCGCCTTCGGCGCGACGCTTGAGTTCTACCGGGTGACGCTCGAAGCCGCGCTGCGCCATCCCTTCGTGATGCTGGCGGTGTTCCTATCGACGTTCTGGCTCAATTACGAATTGTTCCGCACCGCCAGCTACAGCATTTTTCCGATGCAGGACACCGGGCTGGTGATCGGCTTCATTCAGGGCGATCAGAGCATCTCCTTCCAGGCGATGAAAAAGAAGCTCGGGCAGTTGGAGGAAATTCTACAGGCGGATCCGGCGGTGGCGACGGTGGTCGGCGTCACCGGCGGGCGGCAGGTCAATTCCGGCTTCGTCTATATGTCGCTGACGCCATATGGTCAGCGCAAGATCACCGCCGAGGCCGTGGTCGCCCGTCTGCGCAAGAAGCTCGCGCGTGTGGCGGGCGCGAAGCTGTTCCTGGTCGCCGTGTCGGACCTGCGCACCGGGGGCCGGCAGACCAACGCCGCCTATCAATATACGCTGCTGTCGGACAACACGACGGAGCTTTACAAATGGGCGCCGAGACTGACGCAGGCGCTTTCGGCCTCCAGCGTTTTGCGAGACGTCAACTCCGACCAACTGCAATCGGGGCTTGAGGCGGATGTCCAGATCGACCGGCCGACGACGGCGCGGCTCGGCCTGGCGATCAGCGCCATCGACAACACGCTCTACGACGCCTTCGGCCAACGCCAGGTGTCGACGATCTACAATGCCCTCAACCAATATCACGTCGTCATGGAGGCGGCGCCGCGCTACTGGCAGAGCCCGCAATCGCTGAAGGGCGTCTATGTGTCGACCTCCGGCGCCGTGCCCTCGGGCGTCGACAGCACCAACATCAGCCCCGCGAGCTATTCGACACCAAAGACCGCCGCGAGCGCTTCGGCAGCTGCGACCCAGGCGGCTGTCGCCGCCGATTCCGCCCGCAATCTCGCGATCAACGCGCTGGCCGCCAGCGGCCATTCCTCGGCCTCGGCCGGCGCGGCGGTGACGACGTCGAAGGAGACCATGATCCCGCTGGCGGCGACGGCGGATTTTCATCTCGGCCATACCGCGCTCGGCGTCAATCATCAGGGCCAGTTCGCCGCGGCGACGATCTCGTTCAACCTCGCCGAGGGCAAGGCGCTCACCGATGCCGAGAAGGCGATCGACGAAGCGATTCAGCAAATCGACATGCCGGCGAGCGTGCGCGGATCGTTCGCCGGTACGGCGCTCGCCTCCAAAGAGGCGCAGGGCGGCCAGCTTCTGCTCATTGGCGCGGCGCTGCTGACGGTCTATCTCGTGCTCGGCATTCTCTACGAGAGCTATATCCACCCGATCACGATCATCTCGACGCTGCCCTCGGCGAGCGTCGGCGCGCTATTGGCGTTGCGGCTATTCCATACGGAAGTGACGATCATCGCCTTCATCGGCATCATTCTGCTGATTGGCATCGTCAAGAAGAACGCGATCATGATGATCGACTTCGCGCTGGCGGCCGAAAGGGCGGGGCTCGACACGCGAGAGGCGATTCGCCAAGCCTGCCTGATGCGCTTCCGCCCAATCATAATGACGACGATGGCGGCGCTGTTCGGCGCGCTGCCGCTCGCCTTCGGCGCGGGCGAGGGCTCGGAGTTGCGCCATCCGCTTGGCATCACCATCGTCGGCGGTCTGATAGTCAGCCAGGCTTTGACGCTGTATACGACGCCGGTCGTTTTCCTGTTTCTCGACAGGATCGGCAAGGGGGCAGGGCGCGTGTGGCGCAGATATTATCTCGGGCAACGGGGCGCGTCGCCCGCATGATCGCGCGTCTGCTGGCCGTGGGCCTCACGCTGACGCTGGGCGGTTGCCTCGCCGTCGGCCCGGATTATCTGAAGCCGGCGGCGATCGTGCCCGTCCACTACAAAGAGATCAAGGGTTGGAAGGTCGCGACGCCGCGCGACGAGGCGCCAAAGGGCGCGTGGTGGCGCGCCTTCCACGATTCCGAACTCGACCGGCTGGAGGCGACGGTCGCCGTCTCCAACCAAACTTTGAAGGCCGACGAGGCCAATTACCGTCAGGCCGTGGCGCTGATCGCCGAGGCGCGCGCCGGCCTGTTCCCGACGCTCAACCTCGATCCGTCGCTGACGCGCTCGGGGCCGCCGGCCGGCAACCTGCTCAACGCCGAGGTGACAGGCTCTTGGACGCTCGACGTCTGGGGCCGCGTGCGCCGCCTCATCGAGGAGAACGGCGCCGGCGCCGAGGCCACCGCCGCCGATCTCGCCAACGCCACCTTGTCCGCGCAACTGGCGCTGGCGCTGGCCTATATGCAGGTGCGCCAGGCCGATTCGCTGCATGATTTGTTCGCCGACACCGTGAAGCAATATCAGCGTTCGCTGGCGATCTCGCAAAACCAGTACGACGCCGGCACGGCCGCCAAGTCCGACGTCATCACCGCGCAAGCCCTCGTGCTGGCCGCGCAGGCGCAGGAGATCAACGTCGAGGTCGCGCGCAGGCAGAACGAGCACGCCATCGCCGTGCTGATGGGCAAGCCGCCGTCGGACGTGTCGATCTCGCATCGCGACCTCGCCGAAAGCGCCCCGCATCCGCCGGTCAGGCTACCCTCGACGCTGCTCGAACGGCGGCCCGACATCGCGGCGGCCGAGCGCACGATGAAGCTGCAGAACGCCGCCATCGGCGTAGCGGTGGCCGGCTATTACCCTGACCTCACGCTTTCCGGCGCGGTCGGCTACGCCGGCGATCCCTTTCTCAAGCAGATCGCCGGCGCCAATCCGGTCTGGTCCTATGCCGCGTCGCTGGCGCAGCCATTGTTCGACGCCGGGCTCACGGCGGCGCAGGTCGAGGCCGCGAAGGCCGCCTATCAGGCGAGCGTGGCGAGCTACCGGCAGACAGTTTTGAGCGCGTTTCAGCAGGTCGAGGACAATCTGGCCGCCATCCTCGTTTATGACCGCGAATTGAAGGTGCAGAAGCAAGCGGTGCGCATCGCTCAGCAGGCGGTGCAGATCGCGCTCAACGAATATCGCGCCGGCACGCAGAACTTCACCACCGTCGTCACGGCGGAGACGACGGCGCTGGCGGACGAGGAATCGCTGGTCGCCACCAAGGCGTCGCGGCTTTCGGCCGCCGTGTCGCTCATCGTCGCGCTCGGCGGCGGCTGGGAAGTCGCGGACCTGCCGAGGCTCGCCGCCGACGCGCCCCCGGACGCGCAGCCTGTGCCTTGATTTGGTGGTGTCTCAGTGAGAATGTCAGCGCTGTGCGGGAGCCAACGGCGGCTACCAGGTCAGGGCGGCGACTGATATAAGGCGGCAATGCAGAAACTTACTTGCCTCTGCGGCCAAGTCCGCATCGAAGTCGCAAAGCGGCCAGACTTCATCAACGAATGCAATTGCACGCTATGCAGCAAGTCCGGCGCGCGCTGGGCCTATTTCCATCCCTCCGAAGTCAATATCGGGGGAGCGACCGAAGTATATAGCCGCGAAGACAAGGACGATCCGGCGGCGGAAATTCATTTCTGCGGCCGATGTGGCTCGACGACGCATTTCACGCTGACAGAGAGCGCCAAAGCGAAGTTCGGCGATGTCCAGATGGGCGTTAACATGTCGCTGGCCGATGAAAGCGATCTCGCCGGAATCGAGCTTCGCTACCCTGATGGACGGGCCTGGTCGGGCGGGTCCGACTTCCGCTATGTGCGGGAGCCTCGAGTCATTGGCCAAACGCCAGCTTCGCAATGACCACTGACGGGGATTGCCGCTAAAGCGAAAGCCAAACGGAGACGCTACGCGTGATTTCCCAAGCTTGCGCGGGGGCGGTTTGCCCGCCATAAGGCCGGCAAACATTCGGGTCTTTCGGGTCATGTCCAAGTTCAAGGAACTCGTGTTCTCCGGCGTGCAGCCGACCGGCAATCTGCACCTCGGCAATTATCTCGGCGCGCTGAAGCGTTTCGTAGAGATGCAGGCGACGCATCCCTGCATCTATTGCGTCGTCGATCTGCACGCGATGACGACGGGCCACGATCCCGCGACGCTGAAAAGCGCGACGCGCGAGGTCAGCGCCGCCTTCCTCGCCTGCGGCATCGACCCGGCCAAGAACATCGTGTTCAACCAGAGCCGCGTGCCCGAACACGCCGAACTGGCCTGGGCGCTCGATTGCGTGGCGCGCATGGGCTGGCTCAACCGCATGACCCAGTTCAAGGAGAAGGCCGGCAAGGATCGCGAGAACGCCTCGGTCGGCCTGTTCAACTATCCCGTGCTGATGGCCGCCGACATTCTGGTCTACCGCGCCACCCACGTTCCGGTCGGCGACGACCAGAAGCAGCACCTGGAACTGGCCCGCGACGTCGCGCAGAAGTTCAACAACGATTTCGCCGAAAGCATCGCGGAAAACGGCCACGGCGACGCTTTCTTCCCGCTGCCGGAACCGCTGATCCAGGGGCCGGCGACGCGGGTGATGAGCCTGCGCGATGGCACGAAGAAGATGTCGAAATCGGATCCGTCGGAATATTCGCTCATCGCCATCATGGACGACGCCGACACGGTGGCGCAGAAAATCCGCAAAGCCAAAACGGACGCCGCGCCGCTGCCAAGCGAGATCGCGGGGCTTTCCAACCGGCCGGAGGCCGACAATCTCGTCGGCATTTTCGCCGGCCTCAACGACCAGACCAAGGATCAGGTGCTGGCCGAGCAGGGCGGCGCGCAATTCTCCGCCTTCAAATCGGCCTTGACGGAACTGATCGTCGCCAAGCTGGCGCCGATCCGGGCTGAGATGATCCGGCTCGCTAAGGCCCCCGATCACGTCGACGCCGTGCTGGCGCAGGGCGGCGAGCGGGCGCGCGAAATCGCCCAGCCGGTCTGGGCCTCGGTCAAGGACATCCTCGGCCTCGTTCGCTAGGGGCGCAGAAAAATTTCGCCGCTGTGGCGCCGCAGTCTCGCCGCGCTGCGCGCAATATATCGT
>JAJYDD010000284.1 GCA_021777795.1 Pseudomonadota bacterium
AGCGGCCGCACCAGCGGCGTCGCCGACAACGGCGTGCTCATATCAAAGGCGCGCGCGGCCTGGGGCGCGCCCTCGCCGGCGATGAGGCCGAAGGCGGGCTCGCTGGCGAGGAAATCGAGGAAATCGCGGATGTGGATCATGCCGCGCGGGTCGTCGAGCGTCTCGTGATAGACTGGCAGGCGCGAATGGCCGGCGGTGCGGAACGTCGCCAGCGCCTCGGCGACGGTGGCGTCGAGCGGCAAGCCGATCACGTCGGCGCGCGGCGCCATCACGTCGGCGACGCGCACATCGTGGAGCGACAGCACGTTCTTGAGGATCGCCCGCTCCTTGGGCGAGAAATCGCCAGCGCCGTCGTCCTCCTCCAACGCCTCCTCGATGTCGTCGCGCACGGAGCCAGCGCTGAGGCCCAATAGCCCGCGCAACCGCTCGAACAGGTTGGCGCCGGTCGGTCGGTCGTCCTCGCTCACGACGCCAACTCCGCGCCGGCATAGGGGTCTGCGACGCCCAGGCGCGCCAGCGCCCGCGTCTCGATTCGCTCCATCGCCTCGGCTTCGGCCACGCTCTCGTGGTCGAAACCCAAGAGATGCAGGAAGCCGTGCGCGACGAGATGGCGGAAATGGTCGGCGAGCGGCTTGCCCTCCGCCGCCGCCTCCTGCGTCAGGGTCTCCAGAGCGACGAAGACGTCGCCGAGCAGGCGGGCGCTGGCGAGCCGGTCGGCGGGCGCGGCGGGAAAGGAGAGCACGTTGGTCGCCGCGTCCTTGCCGCGCCATTGCTTGTTGAGTTCGCGGATGCCGGCGTCGTTGACGAGATGGATCGTCATTTCCGCCCCGCGCGCCAGCTTGACGGCCGCCTCCTCGGTCGCGGCGGCCACCGCCTCACGCGCGAGCTTGCGCGTCGGCAGCGCGCGCCGCCAGCGCGGTTCGCCTTCCACGAAATCTATGCGCGGGCGCATTGTCAGCTTCGGCCTTGCGGCTTGGCTGCGCCCTCGTAGGCCTCCACGATCCGGCGCACGAGGTCGTGGCGCACCACGTCGCCATGCGCGAAGCGCACATGGCCGACCTGGTCGAGGCCGCCGAGCAATTCCACCGCCTGGGCGAGGCCCGATGTCTGGCCGGGGGCGAGATCGACCTGGGTCGGATCGCCGTTGACCATCATGCGTCCGCCCTCGCCCAGACGGGTGAGGAACATTTTCATCTGCATGGCGGTGGCGTTCTGCGCCTCGTCGAGCAGGATCGCGGCTTTGGCGAGCGTGCGGCCGCGCATGAAGGCGAGTGGGGCGATTTCGATCATGCCGGTCTGGAGCCCGCGCTCGACCATGCGGCCGTCCATAAAGTCATAGAGCGCGTCGTAGATCGGGCGCAGATAGGGATCGACTTTATCCTTCATGTCGCCGGGCAGAAAGCCGAGCCTTTCGCCCGCCTCCACCGCCGGACGCGATAGAATCAGTCGCTCGACCACGCCCTGTTCCAGCAGCGAAACGGCGTGGCCGACGGCGAGCCAGGTCTTGCCTGTCCCCGCCGGCCCCTCGGCGAACACCAGTTCGTGCTGCCGCAGGGCGCGCAAATAGCGGTCCTGCGCGGCGTTGCGGGCGCGCACCATGCCGCGACGGCGGGTGCGCAACTCGCCGAACGCCTCGGGCGACGCCTCGGCCTCGGCGGGGAAAAGCGTCTTCTGATAGGCCGATTCCTCCAGCGCCCCCTCGACATCGCCCTCGTCGGCGCCCTGCCCGAGTCGGGCGCGCTGATAGAGCGTCTGGAGCACTCGCCGCGCCTGTTCGCAGGCCTCGCGCGGGCCGCGGATCATCACCTGATTGCCATTGACATGGGTCGAGACCCCGAGCTTGCGCTCGACGCGGGTCAGGTTCTGGTCGTACTGGCCGAACACCAGCGAGGCCAGACGATTGTCGTCGAAAGCGAGCGCGATCTCGTGCGAGCCCGGTTTTTCGGCCTCGCGCTTGATGGGGGCGAGGCGAGCCACCGTCGGTTCCGGACTCTTCAATCAGCGCTCCTGTTCATGACGCCTCGACGAGCCGCCCCCGCAGGGAATTCGGCCTGATGTCGACGATCTCCACTTGGCTCATAAGCCCGATGCGCTCGGCCGCCGCCTCGGCGTGGACCGCCTGCATATAGGGCGAGCGGCCGATGAGCTGGCCAGGGTGGCGGCCGGGCTTGTCGAATATGACGCCGAAACGGCGCCCGACGGTGGCGCGGTTGAAGGCCTGACGCTGGCTTTCCAGCAGCGCGAACAGGCGGGCGTGTCGCGCCTCGATGACCGCAGCCGCAACCTGATCGGGCGCATCGGCGGCCGGAGTGCCCGGCCGCGATGAATATTTGAAGGCGTAGGCGAAGGCGAAGCCAACCGCTTCGACAAGCGCCAGCGTCGCCTCGAAATCGGCCTCGGTCTCGCCGGGAAAGCCGACGATGAAATCCGACGAAAACGCGATGTCCGGCCGGGCGCGGCGCACGCGCGCGATTATGTCGAGATAGGCGGCGACATCGTGGCGGCGGTTCATCGCCCGCAGGATGCGGTTGGAGCCCGATTGCACGGGCAGGTGCAGACAGGGCGCGAGTTTTGGGTTTTCGGCATGGGCGGCGATTAGCGCCTCGTCCATGTCGTTGGGGTGCGAGGTCGAATAGCGCAGGCGCGCGACGCCCGGCAGGTCGGCGGCGCGGCTGAGCAAGGCCGCCAGGCCAATGCCGTCCTCGTCGCGATAGGCGTTGACGTTCTGGCCGATGAGGGTGAATTCGCAAGCCCCGGCCTCCGCCAGCCGCGCGATCTCGGCCAAAATCTTGTCCGCAGGCCGCGAAACCTCGGCCCCTCGCGTGTAAGGCACGACGCAGAAGGCGCAGAACTTGTCGCAACCCTCCTGCACGGTGACGAAGGCCGAGACGCCGCGCCCGCGCGTCGCCGCTTCGGTCGGCGGCGGAAGCTGCTCGAACTTGTCCTCGACGGCGAAATCCGTATCCACGACGGCGCCGCGCGCCCGCAGTAGCGCCGGCAGTCGGTGGTAGTTCTGCGGGCCGACGACGATATCGACCGCGCTTTGCCGGCGCAGGATCTCGCGCCCCTCGGCCTGGGCGACGCAGCCGGCGACGACGAGCTTGGTCGCCTTGCCCTCGGCCGCCCGCGCCTGCTTGACCTCGCGCGCCTTGCCCAGCTCGGAATAAAGCTTCTCGGCCGCCCGTTCGCGGATATGGCAGGTGTTGAAAACGACGAGATCGGCCTCGGCGATGTCGGCGGTCTCGCTATAGCCCTGCGTCAACGCAAGGTCGGTCATGCGCTGCGAATCATAGACGTTCATCTGGCAGCCGAACGACTTGACGAACACGCGCTCGCCGCGCGCCCCGGCGGCATCGGCCGCGTCAGGGGAAACCGGATGGGACAAAAACCGCCGCTCCTTGCAAAAAACCCGCCTCGCTCTCTTCTAGCGCGAAACACCGCGCGCCGGAAGCGGTCTGCGCGCGCGCGCCTTCAGCTCCCGCATCGCCGCTTCGAGCCGGCGCGCTAGCGCCTTTCGGTCGGCCGAGGGATCGAAGGGGACGGGTTCGCCATAATGGATGTCGCAATGCAGGCCCCCGCAGGCCAACACCCGCCGTAGCGAGGGCAGGAACGTCATGTCGCCGTACCAGGCGAAGTTCGGCTTTTCGCCGCGCGTCGCGGGAAAGCCGCCGATGGCGCGGTAATCGAGATAGACCGGCTGCACGCAGGCTTGCGATCGCAGCACAGCCTCGAAATGCGAGGAGCGAAAGCGCAAAAGCCGTGTGCCGTCGCTGGTCGTGGCTTCCGCGAACAGCGTCACCGGCTCTCCCGCCGCCATGCGCCGCGCCATTTCCGCATTGACGTCAGGGATGCAACGCCGCCGCGCGCGGTCGACGTAGACGACGCCCTGGAGATCGACGAGCCAGCGCGTCCAGGCGCTCGCGCCGACCTCTTTCTTGGCCAGGAACGCCATCGGCTCCATCGCGCCGAGCGCCAGCACATCGAGCCACGAGACGTGATTGGCGACGATGAGCCGACGCCCCGGCCCCGGCGCGCCATAACGGCGCACCCGCAGCCGCAACACCGCGCAAAGCCAGCGATGCAGCGCCACCGAGGCGCGCAAGCGCCAGCCGCAGGCCGTCAGGGGCGCCGCGAGCGCGACGAAGACCGCCGCTGCAAGCAGCCCCGCCGCGACCCGCAGCCGCATCATCGCTCAGGTCAGATCGCGGCGCATCACCAGCGCCGAAGCCGTCTTGCCATCGGGTTGCTTGTAATAGCCGCGCCGCGCGCCGACCTTGGCGAAGCCGAAGCGGGCATAGAGCGCCAGGGCGGCCGCGTTGTGCTCGTCGACCTCCAGGAAAATGCGCGCCGCCCCTGCCGCCGCAACCTCGGCCAGATGCGCGCGCAGGAGATCGCGCCCGACTCCGGCCTTGCGCAGCGCCGGATCGACGGCGATGGTGAGGATCTCCGCCTCATCCGACGCCAGCCGCGACAGCACGAAGCCGCGCAGCTTCGCGTTCGCCGGGTCGAGCGCGGCGGACCCCAGCGCGCTGGGGTCGGAGATGAGGTTTTCCAACTCGCTCTCGCTCCAGGGATAGGCGAACCCGGAAGCATGGATGCGCGCGCATTCCGGCGCCGCCTCGGCCCGCAGCGGGCGCAGCGCCGAGGGCGAAGGCCGGCCCCAAAGGAAGATCATGGTTCGACGCGGGCGATGGCGTCGTCGCGGCCGGGCGCCGCGTCTGGCGCCTTGATATAGAGCGGCCGCGCCGGCCATTGCGCGGGATCGGCGGCCAGGCCAATGCGGGCGATGGCGACGATGTCGGGAAAGGGCGAGGCGCCGCTGGCGTCGACCTCGACGCCGGCGCGCCGCGCTTCCTCCGCCAACAGGCCGGCCGCATCGCCGACGATGCGCGCGGGGCTGCCGCCAATGGCGCGCACCGCATCGCGCAACGAGATGACGCGCGGCGAGAAAATCTGCTTGGCCTTGGAATCGATGAGGTGGAAATAGACATGGCCGTGGCCAGCGTCGACCACGGCGGCGATGACGCCGGGGCGGGGATCGTCGAGCATCGGCCCGCAATAGGCGATCAGCGTCGAGACGCCGACGACGGGGATCCCCAATGTCAGCGCCATCGCCCGCGCCATCGCCACGCCGATGCGCAGGCCCGTGAACGAGCCCGGCCCGATGGCGACTGCGATCTTGGTCAGCGAAGCCGCGCCGCCCTCGGTCGCCTTGAGCACGCGCGCCACCATCGGCGCCAGCGCCTCCGATTGGCCGCGGCTCATCGGCTCGCTCTCGCGCGCGAAGGTATAGCGCAGCGCGCCGTCGTAAACCGCCGCCGAACAGGCGGCGCGCGAAGTGTCAATGGCGAGCACGCGCATGGCTACCTCGTGATGAGCGTGCCGGCGCCGTGATCGGTGAGCAACTCGATCAAGACAGCGTGGGGAATCTTGCCGTCGAGAATGACGACGCCCTCTACGCCGCGCTCCAGGGCGTAAATGCAGGTCTCGACCTTGGGTATCATGCCGCCCGTGATGGTCCCGTCCGCGATCAGTTCGCGGATGTCGTCGACCTTCAACTCCTTGATGAGGTTCTTGTCCTTGTCGAGCACGCCGGGGACGTC
>JAJYDD010000285.1 GCA_021777795.1 Pseudomonadota bacterium
GCCGAACGCGATCAAGTCCGTCGAGGTCTTCGACGGAACCAAGGCGCTCGGCGCGGCTACACTGTCCAGCGGAACCTGGACCTTTACGACCGGGACGCTTGCTGACGGCGTACACGATCTGAGCACCTTGACCACCGACACCGCCGGCAACGTCACCACGACCGCGTTGGCTGCCGTCGATGTGGCGACCAAGGCGCCGGTGGTGACGGCTTCGGAAAGTCTCTCCGGCCTGACCAACAAGACGACCGACACAATCACCGAAACCGCGACCGCCGAGGCGATCGGCTCGAATGCGATCAAGTCTGTCGAGGTCTATGACGGGACCAAGGCGCTCGGCGCGGCTACCCTATCCAGCGGAACCTGGACTTTTGCGACCGGGACGCTGGCCGACGGCGTGCACGATCTCAAGACGGTGACCACCGACGCCGCCGGCAACGTCACGACGACGGCGTTGGCTCCCGTCGATGTGGCGACCAAAGCGCCGGTCGTGAAAGCTTCCGAAAGCGTCTCCGGCCTGACCAACAAGACTTCCGACACGATCACCGAGACCGCGACCGCCGAGGCGGTCGGGTCAAACGCGATCAAGTCTGTCGAGGTCTATGATGGAACCACGGCGCTTGGCGCGGCGACCTTGTCCAGCGGCAAATGGACGTTCGCGACGGGAACCCTGGCCGATGGCGTGCACAATTTGAGCACGACGACCATGGACGCCGCCGGCAACGTCACGACGACGGCATTGGCTCCCGTCGATGTCGCGACCAAGGGGCCTTTGGTGACGGCTTCGGAAAGCATTTCCGGCCTGACCAACAAAAACAGGGACACGATCACC
The DNA here is from genome assembly GCA_021777795.1 of Pseudomonadota bacterium. Classification (GTDB taxonomy): domain Bacteria; phylum Pseudomonadota; class Alphaproteobacteria; order Rhizobiales; family Beijerinckiaceae; genus Roseiarcus. The sequence goes on from JAJYDD010000285.1 coordinate 830, forward strand.
GAAACCGCAACCGCCGAGGCGGTGGGGCCGAACGCGATCAAGTCCGTTGAGGTCTTCGACGGGACCAAAGCGCTCGGCGCGGCTAAACTGTCCAGCGGAGCCTGGACCTTTACGACCGGGACGCTTGCTGACGGCGTACACGATCTGAGCACCTTGACCACCGACACCGCCGGCAATGTCACGACGACGGCGCTCGCCGCGGTCGATGTGGCGACCAGACCGCCGGTGGTGACGGCTTCCGAAAGCGTCTCAGGGCTCACCCAACAGACCACCGAAACGATCACCGAAACCGCGACGGCGGAAGCGGTGGGATCGAACGCGATCCGCCTGGTCGAAATCTATGATCTCTTTAATGGGGTCAGCAACGATCTCGGCGCCGCGAACCTGTTGAACGGAAAATGGACGTTCACCGCCAGTAATCTGGCTTTCGGGGTGCATGAATTCTCGACTGTGACGACCGATCTGGCCGGCAATGTCACGACCAAGACGCTCGCGCCCGATAATGTCGAGCCGCCGCCGCCCAAGGTCACTATCGCCTTGCAGAAGGATTCCAGCAACGGCAAGGACATCACCAATAACGATACCTTGGTGGGCAGCGGTGACCCCAACGCGGTCGTCTCCTTCACAGTCGATGGCGTGACGCTTTCCCAGACCGCGACGGCCAACGCCTCGGGCGCCTGGGCCTTCACGCCGACGGGTCTGCCGCAGGGCCGCCATACGATTGTCGCCAGCGAAACCAATGGGGGAGGAACCGGCAAGGCGTCGCTCAGCTTCACCTACGACTCGATAGCGCCCACCGTCGCCATAGCGACGCCCTCGGAGGTCGTGGCCTATCCGACGGAAACCATCGACGGAACCGGCGGAGCGGGAACCACCATTCAGCTTTACGACGGAACGTCCAAACTCGGCGGGACCGTGAGCGTGGGCTCCAATGGCCTGTGGAGCGAGCAGGTCACGCTCACCGGCTCGGGCGCCCATAACATCACGGCCAGCGATACCGACGTGGCCAATAATGTCGGCGTTAGCGGCGTCGCCAAGCTGACGCTCGACAACCAAATTGTCGGCACGGCGGAACAGTTCGCGCTGGTTGGCACGTCCGGCAACGATCATCTCACGATCGGCGCCGCCAATATCATTGTCGATACGCTCGGCGGCGCCGACACGGTGACGCTGACGCCGGCCGGCGGCGCCAGACAGTTCCATGCCATCATCGGCGGCGGCGGGTCGGACACGCTCGATCTTTCGCAGACGACGGGGGGCGCGACAGTCAATCTGGCGATGAACACCGCGACGGGCGCCCAAATCGGAACCAATCTGGTGTTCAATTTCAACAACATCATCGGCGGCGGCGGCGTCGAGAGTTTGACCGGAGCCAGAAACGGCGGCGGCGGGACCATTCAGGCGGGCTCTGGCAATGATACGATGACCGGAGGTTCCGGCAGCGACGTCTTCGCCTTCCTTTCGCCCTTTGCCAACGACACGATCACCAACTTTCAAGCGGCGGGAGCGAACCATGGCGTGGTCGAGTTTGATCAGTCGCTGTTCGCTAGCTGGTCGGCGATCAACGCCGCTCTGACGGATTCGGCCGGGGGCGCGGAAATCATCTTGAACCCGCATGAAACCGTCACCTTCGCCGGCGTAACCAAGGGGGCGCTTGAAGCGAATGCAGCGGCGGACTTTAGAATTGTTTGAGAGAATTACTCTCTTGCTGAAGGTTTATCCCCGTGGCTCAGGTCGATTAAATTCGGCGTCTTGAGCGACCGGGCTCGCGCGGTCGCCAGGAAGCCTTTTTGAATCGCTCCGGGCTTGCCGGAGAAGGGCTGGTTTGATTTACCCGGCTGCGGCGTGACCGTCGAACTGAGCATAATGGGCAGGAATGTCGGCCTAAAGCGCCGGGCGGCCCCGATTGGACGGTGCGCGGGGCTGCAGGAGGGGTTAGGACAATCGCCGCAAAAAGGTTCGACGTCATGATTGAAATAATTGAAAGCGCCGGCCAGGAGACCGTCGCGCCCCCCGGACCCGCAGCGCCGCCGCCGGCGCCAGCAGTCGATTCCGGGCTCATGGGGCTGGCGCTGATCGCCGGCTATTACCGAATCGCGGCCGATCCCGCCCAATTGAAGCATCAGCTCGCGCTGATCGGCCGCTTCGCCAAAGCCGAGGATATTATTCGCGGCGCCAACCTCATCGGCCTGAAATCGCGCATCCTGCACCGCGTCACCGCCAAACGGCTCGGCGCCATCCCCTACCCCGCCCTGCTGCGCAACAAGGACGGCGGCTTTTCCGCCCTCGGCGTCGGTTCCGCCAAGGGCCGGGTGCGCGTCGTCGATCCCGTCAGCCGCGTCGCCAGCGACGTGTCGCTGGAGGAGGCTTGGGGCGCCAGTAGCGGCGAGGTCGTGCTCATCACCCGAAGGCTCGGCGGGGCCGGCGTCGATCCCACCACCTTCGGCTTTCGCTGGTTCCTGCCCTCGCTGCTGCGCTACCGCAAGCCTCTCGCGCAGGTCGTGGTCGCCTCGCTGTTCGTGCAGCTCTTCGCGCTGGCGACGCCGATCTTCTTCCAGCTCATCGTCGACAAGGTGCTCGTCCACAAGGGCCTGTCGACGCTGGTGGTGCTCATCATCGGCATGGTGACGCTCGGGGCTTTCGAGACCGTGCTGCAACTTTTGCGCACCTACACGCTGAGCCACACCACCAACCGCATCGACGTCGAACTCGGCCGGCGGCTGTTCCATCATCTGTTCCGCCTGCCGCTCGCCTATTTCGAGACCCGCGCCGCCGGCCAGACCGTCGCGCGCGTGCGCGAGTTGGAGACCATCCGCAGCTTCCTCACCGGCCAGGGCCTGACTTCGGTGCTCGATCTCGTCTTCACCGTCGTCTTCTTCGTGGTGATGTTCATCTATTCGCCGATGCTGACGCTGGTGGTGCTGGGCTCCATCCCGGTCTACGTGCTCATCGCGGCGCTGATCCGCCCGTCTTTACGCGAACTCATCAGCGAGAAGTTTAACCGCGGCGCGCGCTCGCAGCAGTTTCTCGTCGAATCCATCGTCGGCGCGCAGACGCTGAAGGCCGCCAGCGTCGAGCCGGTGATGCAGGCGCAATGGGAGGAAAGGCTCGCCGCCTATGTGCGCACCTCCTTCGACACCGGCGTGCTCGGCGCCGTCGGCCAAAACGCGATCCAATACGTCTCCAAGGTGACGACGGCGCTCATCCTGTTCATCGGCGCGGAAGCGGTCATCGCGGGCTCGATGACGGTCGGCGAACTGATCGCCTTCAACATGATCGCCTCCCAGGTCGTGCAGCCGATCCTGCGGCTGTCGCAACTGTGGCAGGATTTCCAGCAGGTGCAGGTGTCGGTGGCGCGGCTCGGCGACATTCTCAACGCGCCGACCGAGCCGGTTCCGCAGAACCTGTTGACCCTGCCGCCGCCGCGCGGCGCTATCGACCTGCGCGGCGTGACCATGCGCTATCGCCCCGAGGCGCAAGACGCCTTGAAGAACGTCAATCTCCAGATCGCCGCCGGCGAGGTGATCGGCTTCGTCGGCCATTCCGGCTCCGGCAAGTCGAGCTTGGCCAAGATCATCCAGCGGCTCTACAGCCCGCAGGCCGGCCAGGTGATGCTCGACGGCGTCGACATCGCCCAGCTCGACCCCGGCTGGCTGCGCCGCCAGATCGGCGTCGTGCTGCAAGAGAACCTGCTGTTCAACCGCACCATCCACGAGAACATCGCGCTCGCCGATCCCGCCATGCCGCGCATCGTCGTCATGCAGGCGGCAAGGCTCGCCGGCGCCGACGAATTCATCGCCCAGATGCCGCAGGGCTACGACACCATGATCGAGGAGCGCGGCGCCAACCTGTCGGGCGGCCAGCGCCAGCGCGTCGCCATCGCCCGCGCGCTGGTCACCAATCCGCGCATCCTCATCTTCGACGAGGCGACCTCGGCGCTCGACTATGAGAGCGAGCGCATCATCCAGGACAATATGAAGGCGATCACGCGCGGGCGCACCGTGCTCATCATCGCCCACCGGCTCGCCGCCGTGCGCCCCTGCCATCGCATCGTCGGCATGAACAAGGGCGAGATCGTCGAGGTCGGCACCCATGAGGAGCTGCTGCGCCGGCGCGATTCCGTCTACGCCAAGCTCTGGTCCATACAAGGCGACGGGAGAGCCTGATGAACGAGCGCGCCGCCCCGCCGCCGACGCCTGAGAAGCCCAACAGGATCGAGGAGCTCAGAAAGCTGGTGCAACCGGCGTCAAGCCTTTCGCCGGTGAGGGGGCGCGACCGCGAGTTCCTGCCCGCGGCGCTCGAAATCCTGGAGACGCCGCCGGCGCCGCTGCCGGTGGCGCTGATGCTGACGATTTGCGCTTTCTTCGCCGCCGCGCTCGCCTGGTCGTTCATCGGCCGGCTCGACGTGCACGCCGTCGCGCCCGGCAAGATCGAGACGGTCAGCCTCTCCAGGGTCGTGCAGCCCTTCGACAACGGCAAGGTTTCCGCCATCCACGTCGCCAACGGCCAGCACGTGAAGGCCGGTGAAGTGCTGCTGGAATTGGACCCTGCCGAGGCGCTGGCCGACGCCGACGCCGCGCGCGACGCCCATTACGAGAACCTCGCCGAGACCACGCAACGCGCCTACGCCATCGCCGTCGCCAGGACGCTCGACACGCGCGAGGAAGCGGCGAGCCCGGCCAAGGATTTCGAGCGCGCCGCCATCGAGGCCGCGATCCCGCGGGCGGAAACTGAGATCGGCTTTGCCGCCGACATTCCCC
>JAJYDD010000286.1 GCA_021777795.1 Pseudomonadota bacterium
AAGCCCGTCGACAAGGAGGGCGACCGCGCGCGCGGGCTGGAAGGCATCGCCGATCTCGCCGATTTCGCCGCCGGTTGCGGCGTCAATCTCTGCGTGGAGGTGCTCAACCGCTTCGAGAACCATGTGCTGAACACGGCCGAGGAAGGCGTCGCCTTCGTGCGCGAGGTGGGCAAGGCCAACGTCAAGGTGATGCTCGACACGTTCCACATGAACATCGAGGAGGACAGTTTTGGGCAGGCGATCCGCACCGCCGGCCCGTGGCTTGGCCATTTCCACACCGGCGAGGCCAATCGCAAGGTTCCCGGCAAGGGGCGGCTGCATTGGAGCGAGATCGGCGCGGCGCTGCGCGAGATCGGGTACGACGCGGCGGTGGTGATGGAGCCCTTCGTCAAGATGGGCGGTTCGGTCGGGCGCGACATCAAGGTCTGGCGCGATCTCAGCGAAGGCGCCGACGAGGCCACGCTCGACGAGACGGCGCGCCAGGGCCTCGCCTTCTCGCGCTTCGTGCTGGGCTGAACCTCACACGTGCAGGATCGCCTGCCGCTCGCGCAAAGCCCGCGTCAGGCTCTTGAGGCCGGCCTCGATGTCGGCGGCGCGCGCGATCAGCGCCTCGCCGTCGGCGTCCTCGGCGATGCGCCGCAGCGTCTCGGCGCCGCCGACCAGCGCGAGATCGCATTGCAGCAGCTTTTGCAGCGTCTCGGCCTCGCGGCGGTAGCGGTTGGTCATATGGTCCGCCTCGGGGGCGGGATGGGCGCGGATCTGGCCTTCCAGCGCGCCGATGTCGCGCGACATCGCCTCCAGCCGCTGCGCGGCCTCTATGGCTTGGCGGTCGGGCAGCGGCTTCTCGCGCGTCGGCGGGGCAAGATGCGTGCGCCGATAGCCGCTTTCGGCGCGCTCGACCTGTTCGCGCGCCTGGCCGAGCAGCCAGCCGACCTTGGCGCGCACCATCAGGTCGTCGGCGCGCAACTGGTTCTCCAGCCGGTAGAAATTATAGCCCCAGCCGTAGAACAGGTTGACCGCGATTTTCTCCAGCGTCGCGAAATCGTCGAAATCGCTCACGTTTTCAGGCCCGTCTCGTCGCTGACGTTGTAGAAGCCGACCGGCGGCTGGCCGCCGATGATGAAGGGGGCGCCGACCGCCGCGTTGGGCGCCGAAACGAGGCCCTTGTCGGCCATCTTGAACGCCAGATAATAGCGCACCGCCTCGATCGGCGTCAGCCCCAGGGCCTGCAACGAGATCAGCTCGCGCATCCGCTCGTCGCGCGGCAGCACCAGGATCTTCAGGTCGTTGAGCATGATGCCATAGACGCGCAGGAAGTCGGCGAGATGCGATTTCACCGCCTCGCGCAATTCGGCGATATGGGCGTTGATGTCTTCGAGCTTCGTCACCTGCACGATCTGGTTGATCGCCTGCTCGATCGCCGGCCCCGCGTAATCGGCGATCTCCTGGGTGTCGATCTTTTGTCCGTTGAACGGCAAATGGGTGATGAGATCGAGCGCGGCCTCGCGCGTGTCGATGTGGATGTAATAATCGACCTGATAGGAGACTTCCGCCATCTCGGCGCTGGTGGCGACGCCGCGACTGCTGACGAGCAGCTTGGAGCGGTTGATGTAGATGACCTCGTAGACCCAGGGCGATGCGCCGCCGAAAAAGCCCTGCACGATGGAGCCGACGATCGGCTTGTCCGGGGTGGTCAGCGCATATTGCCCGGTCTCGTAGACGTTGAGCACGGCCCCGCGCGCTTTCAGCACGCAAAAATGGTTGCTCTCCACCGTCAGCAGCGAGCCGGAGACGATGCTCTCGTCGACGAGCTTGACCGCGATGTTCTTGGCGCCGAGCAGATCGAGGCCGTCGCGGTCGAGCGCGGTGATGACTTGACGGGTTATGGCCATTGGGGCTCCTCGGACTGATCCGCGTCAGATTAGAGCATTCCCAGCCTTCGGCAACGCAATCGCCCGCGCCTTTGCGCGGGTGAGACGCCGGACGCCCGTCCGCCTCACTTCGCTAACGAGGGCAGCGGCGTCGTGCTGGTCCGAGTCGGCAAGATCGGGTATTCGATCTTCGGCATTTGTCCGGTCAGCGATTGCAGGAAAGCGACGATGTCGTTCTCTTCGCTGTCCGTCAGCTTGGCGCCGAGTTGCGACTCGCCCATCACGCCGACGGCGGTCTTAAGCGACCAAACCTGGCCGGAGTGGAAGTAGGGCGCGCGCAACGCCACATTACGCAACGGCGCAGCGCGGAACACATATTGGTCGCTCGCCGTCTTGCTGATATTGTATCGGCCCTTGTCGTCCGGCGGAAGCACATCCGCGCCCGGTTTTTCCACCACGCCGAACGGATAATAAGCGCCGCCGCCAATATTGATCCCATCGTGGCAACCGGCGCAACCCTTGTCGATGAAGAGCTTCAGCCCCGCCTTCTGCTGCGCGCTGAGCGCGTTCTCGTCGCCTTCGAGAAACTGGTCGAAAGGCGCCGAGGGCGTAATCAGCGTGGCTTCGAAAGCTTCCACGGCCTTGGCGAAATTATCGAAAGTGACAGGCGACGGTTCGTTGGCGAACGCTTTTTTGAACAGGGCGACATATTCGGGCATCGAAGACAGCGTATTCACGACATGGGCCGGCGTGGCGTTCATCTCGACCGCCGCCTGCACGGGGCCTTTGGCCTGGGCCTTCAGATCGGCCGCGCGGCCGTCCCAGAACTGCGCGATATTGAACACGGCATTATAGACCGTGGGCGCGCGACGCGGCCCCTTCTGCCAGCCGTGGCCGACCGAGGTCGGTCCGGCGTCGACGCCGCCCGTGCCGAGGTTGTGGCACGTGTTGCAACTGATGATCTCGCTGGAGGAGATCCTCGGATCGAAGAAGAGAAGCTTTCCGAGTTCGACCTTTTCGCGCGTGACCGCGTTGTCTTTCAGCGACGGGACAATCGACGGAATGGGTTTGAAAAGGCCCTGCGCCTGCTTCATCAGCGAGTCTTCAGCCAAGGCGGAAGTCGAAAAGACCGCCGCGACGACCATCAGAGCAGATTTGAACGAGCGCATACAGACCTCCTATTCGAGGCTCCGCCCCACGTCTGTCGCGATAGGAGCTGGACAAGTAGTTCTGCTGCCGGCGCAGGGACTCCCGCTTGAGGTAGGTCAATCGGCGGCTCCGACTCAGCGTGCCGCTAATCGCAACGCCGCGCATCCAAATGGCCCATGCCAAAATCAGGCCCGGCTTGCGCCATTACGTCTGGCGCAGGCGATTGTCAGACGCCGGAGCTTGGGTTTATCGTTGGAAATGCGAGGCGCCGGGGCGGATTCGTCCGTACACGAGCCACGGGGCCGATGAGGCTCAGGGAAGGCATTCGGCGGGCGCCCGCAAGGGTCGCTTGCAAACCGGCAAACCCACCTCGCCAAGAACGCCACGGGAAATCGCGGAGAGCGATCGGGGGCCGCGCATCGGGCGCGCGCTCGTCCTTTCCGCCGGTTTTCGCTAGCCGACGAGGAGCCTATGCGCGCGCAGGAAAACGCCATCGCCTTGCTGAAGAGCCGCCGGCCCGGCTACACGCTGCCGCGCCCCTTCTATGTCGATCCCGAGCTTTACCAGCTCGATCTCGATCACATCTTTTATGCGCAATGGCTGTTCATCGGCCACGATTGCGAGCTAACGCGGCCGGGCGATTACATCACCGCGCAGGTCGGCGATTATCCGATTCTGGTCGTGCGCGGGCGCGACGGCGCGTTGCGCGCTTTCCACAACACCTGCCGGCATCGCGGCTCGCGCATCTGCTCGGCCGCCAAGGGCTCCTCGGTGCGGCTCGTCTGCCCCTATCACAACTGGAGCTACGATCTCGACGGAAGGCTGTTGTTCGCCCGCGATATGGCCAAGCCGTTCGACCCGAAGGCGCTCGGCCTGAAGCCGATCGCCTGCGAGAGCGCGGCAGGCTACGTCTGGGTCTGCCTCAGCGACGAACCGCCGGAGTTCGAGCCGTTCCGCAAAGCCATGACGCCCTATTTCGCTCCGCACGGGCTCGGGCGCGCCAAGGTCGCCTTCGAGAGCACGATCCTTGAGAACGGCAACTGGAAGCTGGTGTGGGAGAACAACCGCGAGTGCTACCATTGCACGCCGAACCATCCTGAACTTTGCCGCACCTTCCCCGAGGCGGCGGCGATCTCCGGCGTCACCGGCGCGGCCGAGGATCCGATGATCGGCGAGCATTGGGCGCGGCTGGAGGCCGCAGGCCTGCCGAGCGGTTTCGCCATCGCCGATGATGGGCAATTCCGCATGACCCGGATGCCGCTGCTCGGCGAGGCGACGAGCTACACCATCTCCGGCGCCGACGCGGTCGCCAGGCCGCTGGCGCCGGAAATCGCCACGCCGTCCATAGGCGCGCTGCTGACCTTCCATTATCCCTCGATGTGGAACCATGTGCTGGGCGACCACGCGGTCTCGTTCCGCGTGCTGCCCGTGGGGCCGAAGCAGACGCTCGTCACCACGCGCTGGCTCGTCAATGCCGAGGCGGTCGAGGGCGTCGATTATTCGCTGAAGGAGCTGACCGAAGTCTGGGTCGCCACCAACGACCAGGATCGCCGCATCGTCGAGGAGAATCAGCTCGGCGTGTCCTCGCCGGCCTTCGAGCCGGGGCCTTACAACGCGGTGCACGAGGGCGGCGTCATCCAGTTCGTCGATTGGTACGCGGCGGCGATGGAGCGTTCGCTCGCCGGGCGCCGCGCCCGCTCGGCGGTCGCCTAGACGAGCATTCACCAAGCCGTTGGCGGAATTTTGTTTTCCCGCGCGGCGGCGAGGGCCGCCGCGTTCAGCGATAACCAAAGGCCGGAATTCCGTTTGCAAGCATTCGTCGCTTCTCATTAAAGGATCGTTAAGGAACGGCGGATGGCGGCCGGCGCTCCTCGGTTCACACTTGAGGAGATGGTCATGGCTGAGCAGAAAGTCATGGCGTCGCGCCGTGCGCCGGGTTGGCGTTTGTCTAAGCGAAGCTTTGCTTTTGAGGCGCCGCCTAGGCGTCGGGCTTTCGCCGCCTTGGCGCTCGGGGCGGGGATCGCGGCCGCCGGTTTGGCGGTTCTGGCGGCCGGCGGAGCTTCGGCGCGTGGGTCGTTCCTTGGCGCCTTTTCCGGCCATTACGCTCCCCAGCGGGCGGCCTTCACGCTGCTCCCGCTCGACCCCGCCGCAGGCGCGCCGCGCAGACATCGCCACGGCCGCATCGCCTGGGCCAAAAAGCACGAGAAGCTCGCGAAGCTTTCCCAACCCCAGGCGGTTTGCGTACGGCTGTGCGACGGCTATTTCTTCCCGCTGCCCGCCGCCGCCTCAGATACGACAGCGCAGGCGGCCTCGTGCAACAGCCTGTGCCCGGACGCGCCGACGGAGGTCTATTATCGCAGCAACTCCGATCGCATCGAGGATTCGGTGACGGCGGACGGGCGGCGCTACACCGCCCTGCCCGTGGCCTTGCGCTACCGTTCGACCACCGACAATACCTGCTCCTGCCATCGCGACTCCGTCGCCTACGCTCCGTTTGACGACGCGACGCTGCG
>JAJYDD010000287.1:0-417 GCA_021777795.1 Pseudomonadota bacterium
CGCTGCCGTGCCGGTAGCGCACTTTGCCGGCGAGGCCGACGCGCTCCGCCAGCGCCTCGGCGGCGCGCACATAGGCCGGCGTAAGATCGATCCCGGTGACGTCGCATCCCAACTCGCTGGCGAAATAGCGCGACGCGCCGCCGAGCCCCGCGCCAATGTCGAGCAGGCGCAACCCCGGGGTCGCGCCCATGCGTCGGGCGAAATCGACCGTCGCCTCGCGCCCGCCAATGTGGAATTCGTCGACCGGCGCGAGGTCGACGGCGCTCAGCTTATCCGGATCTTTGCCGGCGGCGGCGAGCGCCGCAAAGATGGCCTGTTCGAGGGAATCACGGTCGTAATTTTGTGAAACGCGCGCTTCGAGTTGCATGGCGTCTCTCCCTTTTTGAGGACATCTTAGCACACCCGCATTATTCCTTC
>JAJYDD010000287.1:427-5529 GCA_021777795.1 Pseudomonadota bacterium
AGATTTCGTTCATGTCCCGGCCAAGCCGGGACCGTGTAGAAATTCCCCGCCATATTTGGCAGCGCATGGAAAACGCCCTCGTCCACGCCGCATAAAGCGGCCAAAGTCGAGCTTAGCACACCCGCATTATTCCTTCACCAGCGCTCGCATCTCGTCAGTGGCGGCGAGATCGGCAGCGCTTTTCCCGGCCTTGTCACGTAACGCGCGGCTTGCTCCGGCTTCCAGCAACGCCCGCGCGGTGTCGAAGCGGTTGAGTGCTGCGGCGGTCATCAGCGCGCTGCGGCCGCGGTCGTCGACGAGATCGAGCTTGGCCCCGCGCGCGATCAGCAGCCGCACGGCCGCGACGGCATGGGCGGTCGGCGTCACATCCGGAAAGCCCGCGGCCCACATCAAAGCCGTGAGATTGTTGCCATAGCGGGCGTTGACGTCGACGCCGGCGTCGAGCAGTTCGCCGACCAGCTTGGTCGCCCCGCGCGCGGCGGCGTAACAGATCGGCGATTTGCCATAGCGATCGAGCGTATCCGCCTTCGCGCCCTTCTTTAGCAGCTGGTCGCCGATGTCCTCGTCGTCGGCGTAGGCGGCTTCGTCGAGCGCCGTCTCGCCCAGCGCATTGATCGCGCCGACGCCGGCGCCGGCCTCTAGCAGCGTCCTGGCGATCGCGCTGTGGCCGGCATGGATGGCGAGCATCAGCGGCGTCGAGCCGTGCGCGTCGGGCATGTCGATCTGCCGGCGCTCGGCGGGCGCGGCGCCGCCGAGGAGCGCCGCAACGATTGGCGCGCGCCCGGCATGCGCGGCGATCGCCAGCGCCGTATCGCCCTCGCGATCGCGCGACAGCCGCGAGGCGCCGGCCTGCAACAGCCGCCTCAGCGCCGGCTCGCAGCCCTTGCGCGCGGCCTCGAACAGGAAATTGTTGAGCTGGAGCGAATCCGGCGCCTTGGCTAAGCCGACGTCGAGTTCGGCGTCGAATTCCGCGCAGACCCGCGCGCTCTGCGCCTGCGCCGATGGGCTGAGAAGCGCGCCGAGGACGACAAGCGCGGCGCGGAGCCGTCGCATCACATGCCCGCCAGAACGCGCGCCATCACAGCGATGTCGTCAGGGGAATAGGTTTTCAACAGGTCCGTCATCCACGAATTGTTGCCGCGCGCGCCGGAGCGGAAATCGAGCATGGTCTTTTCGAGATAGGCTTCCTGCTGATCGGCGAGCCGCGGCTGCGTGCCGGCGCCGATGTAGCCGGCCTGATGGCAACCGACGCAGCCGGCGGAGGTCGCCATCGAATCGAAATGCGCCTGATCGGCCTTCGACGCCCGCGCCTGCGGCAGCGCCGGCCAAGGCTTGGCGGCGAAATAGGCGGCGAGCGCCAGCATGTCGTCGCGGGAGAGATTTTCGACAATGGCGGCCATCTGCTCGTTCTTGCGCGCGCCCTTCTTCATGTCGCGCAACTCGATGTAGATATAACCCTCGTTCTGGCCCCAGAGGATCGGAATTTTCTTGTCTATCGGCGCGCCGCTCTCGCCGTGGCAAGCCGTGCAGACCGCGGCCTTCTCGGCGATGTCGTCGGCGCGCGCGGCCCCTGTCGCCAGACACAACGCCACCGCGGCGACCCAAACCAGCTTCATGCGCGCCCCCGATCCATTCACAAACGACGAGGCCGGCGCGGGCGCCGGCCTCGCTATCTTATCACGTCAAACGATCAGTCCGCCGTGAAGGCGATGATCGAATTGCCGCGCTTGGAGTCGATCTGGGCGTTGCCACCCGCCGCGACCACCACATATTCCTTGCCGGCGACCATATAGGCGGACGGCGGCGCGTTGACGCCGGCGCCGGCGTTGAACGTCCACAGGATCTTGCCCGTGCCCGAGTCGTAAGCCTTGAACGCGCCGTTCGCCTCGCCGGCGAACACGACGCCGCCGGCGGTCGCCAGCGCGCCGCCGATCATCGGCTCCGGCGTCTTGACCTTCCACTTGATCTTGCCGGTGTTGTAATCGACGGCGACGAACTGGCCCCATTGCTGCTCGCTCGGGATGACCTTGAACGCGCCGCCGAGCCAGAGCTTGCCGTCGGGATAGGGCGAGGAATCGACGAAATAGTTCATCGGCTGATGCAGGTTCATCGCAAAGGCGGTGTGGCTGCGCGGATCGGTGGCCATCGGCGACCATTCGACGCCGCCGTTGGCGCCCGGCAACATGCGCGCGCCGTCCTTGGTCGGCAGCGTCCACATGTTCTCTTGCGGGATCATCGCCTCGGAGAAGCGCACGAGGCTGCAATCCTTGGCGTTGTTGACGTAGATGTGCCCGGTCTTGCCGGCCTCCATGACGACCTTCATCGGCTTTCCGTCCTTGCCGGCGGCTTCGGCGAGGACGGTCGGCGAGGTCGCGTCGAGATCCCACAGGTCATGCGCGATGTACTGGAAGTGGCAGACATATTTGCCGGTGTCGAGATCGAGCGAGACCAGCGAATCCGTGTAGAGATTGTCGCCGGGGCGCAACGACCCGTCGAGGTCGGGCGAGGGATTGCCGACCGCGAAATAGATGCGGTTGGCCGCCAGATCGACGCTCGGGTTCTGCCAGACGCCGCCGCCCAGCGTCTTGTAGGGGTCGCCGTTCTTCTTATAAGCCGCCTTCTCCGCCTCGATGTCGCGGTGCATGTCGCGCCCGGTGGCGTCCTTGGCCGCCCATACGCCCTTGGAATCCTCAGGCGTGGTGTCGAAGGTCCATTTGAGATCGCCGGTCTCGGCGTCGAACGCCTTGACGAAGCCGCGGATGCCGTATTCGCCGCCGTTGGTGCCGATGAGGATCATGCCTTTCACCGCCGTCGGCGCCATCGTCTCCGAATAGCCCTTCTCCGGGTCGGCGATTTCCTTGCTCCATTTTACCGCGCCGGTCTTGCCGTCGAGCGCGACGAGTTTGGAATCGAGCGTCGCCACGTAGACTTTGTCGTTATAGACGGCGACGCCGCGATTGTTGGGGCCGCAGCAATAGGTCGTGATCGGACCCATCTTGTGCTTGTATTCCCAGATCTGCTGGCCGGTCTTGGCGTCCAGCGCATAGACGTGGTCGAAGGCGGTGGAGACATACATCACGCCATTGGCGATGATCGGCGAAGTCTCCATCGTGTCCATGATGTCGGTCTGGAAGATCCAGGCGACGTGCATATGGGAGACGTTGCGGGTGTTGATCTGGCTGGCGGGATAGAAGCGGTTCTGCCAATAATTGCCGTTGGTTTGCAGGAAGTTCTTGCCGTCCTTGGCGGCGTTGTCGTCCATCGCCTGTGTGACGGGGGTCGGCGTCGCCGTCGTGGCCGCCGTGGCGGCGGCGCCGCCCTTGATCTCTTCTGTCGAATAGCCAGCGGTCGCGCCTAGCGCGATCGCGGCCAGGCTGACACAGCCGAGCGTAAAGTTTCGCCTGAAATTCATGATTTCCTCCCCTTTGAGCTGTGCATCCTAATCCGATTCTGTCTCGAAGGGTCAGGAACAATTCACGGCTCGCGCATGAATTTATAGCGCCGGTCACACGCTGGCAACCGTGCCGAAGCGGAAGTTCTGCATCGAAAAAGCAGCCGGTCTCGCCGTGCCGGTCAGCCTCGCGCAAGCTTACGCCAGCGCGCCGCATATTCCGCCAGGCCTGGAACGCGCCAGGGCGCGACCAGATGAGTCTCAGCCTTCGCCTGCGGGCCGCCCCAATGGGCGAGACGCGCCGCGCCCTCGGCGGCGCCGGCGGGGTTCGCGGCCAGAAGCAAGCGGCGTTGCGGCGCCAGCGCGGCGAGGGTTGCAGCGAATGCCGGCGTCTTGGCGAACCCGCCCTCGACGATCCAATCGCCGGGCGCTTCGAGCTTTTCGAGCAGCAAATGGCTCATCAGCGCCACATAAAGCGTCGCCAGCGCCGTGCGTCCGGCCGGCGTCTGCGGCGCCGCGCCCTCGATCCGCCCGACGCGGCCGGCGAACGGGCCGCCCTGGTCCGAGAAGGCTGGCAAAGCGAACGCGCCGGAGGCGACGACGGCGGCCAGATCGTCGGGGCCGATGGGCGCCGGCCGCTCGCCGGCGAGCGCGGCGAATTCGCGTCCGCCCATGAAACGCGCGCAAGGCGTCGGGCGCCCCATGACATCGACATTGGCGAGCATGTCCCAATCGGGATCGAGCGGCGCCCGGCCGCCGACCGCCATCAGGATGACCCAGGTGCCGGTCGAGACGACGCTGAACGCGCCCTCGCGCGAAAGGATGTGCGGGACCAGCGAAAGGTTGGAATCGTGCGCGCCGCAATGCACGCGCGTGGTCGGCGACACCCCCGCGGCGCCGGCGACTCCGGGACGAATCGGGAAGGCGTCCCAGGCTTGGCGCAGCGGCGGGATGAGCCGGCTCCAGCCCCGGCTGACGACGAGGCTCGACGGCGCCGCCTCATAAGGCCGCCAGAGATCGCCGTGGCAGGCGAGCGAGGTGACTTCGCTCGCCAGTTCCCCGGTCAGCCGCCAAAGCCAATATTGCGGATACATCAACAGCGCGCGCGCGCGGGCGAACAGCGCGGGATAGCGCCGCTCGTAGAAATAAACGCAGCGCCCGAGGTTGAGCCCGCGCGGCGCGCGCGGCGACAGGGTCTCAGCGAACGGCGGGCGGATCGCGTCATATTCGGCGTCGATCTCGCCAAAGCCGTCGAACTCATAATCCATCGGCGGCGGGCAGGGGCCGTTGTCGTCGACCATGACGCCAGACGCGCCGTGGGTGGAGATCGAGATTGCCGCGATGGGCGCGAGCCTGTTCAACTGCGCCAGCGACGCCAGGAGGAAACCCCAGATCATTTCGACGTCGAGGCGCGGATAGGGCCATTGCGCATACGGCGGCAAAGCGGCGTTGGGGCGCGAACGCTCGCCGAGAATGGCGCCCTCATCGTCAAACAGCACGACCTTGACGTTGGTCTTGCCGACGTCGAGCACGGCCACGCTCATCATTTTACTCCAGATAAAACATCTCTTCGAGCGCGACCGCGACGGGGCTGCCGTCCGCATTGGCCGCCATGATGTCCTTCATATGCGCCCACCAGCGCCGCATCACCGGGTGAGACGGCAGATCGTCCATGCCATGCCGCTCGGACCGCTCCAGATAGGCGAACAGG